>JALZNL010000505.1 GCA_030857715.1 Actinomycetota bacterium
GGAGAAGGTCGAGGCGTGGGTGCCCGAAAGCGTCGGCAACGTCTACGCGATCATGGACAACCTCCGCGCCCACAAGGCCTACGACGTGCTCTTGTTCAACGTGGCGCATCCTCGGTGGGAGTTCGTCTTCCAGCCGACGTACGCCGCCTACCTCAACCTCATAGAGCCCTGGTGGAAGACACTCCGCTCATTAGCTCTCGCCGGCCGCTTCTTCGAGAGTTGGGAGCAGATCGAAGATACCATCGAGAAAGCCAAGGACTACTGGAACGCCCACCGCCGACGCTCTACTCCGCGACGTGCGGCAAGGCGTCGAGGAGATCGTGCGTGCTGCGCTGGCCGAGGCCGCCAGTCTGCGCGAGGAAGCGGACGCCACCCTTGAGCGGTATGACGAGATCGTTCACGAGGCTACCCGGCTGCGGGCGGAGAATTTTCGGGTTGCGCCGTGACCGCGACGAGCTACCCGCCCACGTAACCCACGGCCGCCTCCGGCACGTCGGTGGGGTCCGAGAGGAAGGTGCCGAGGAATCTGACCGTGGCGAGCTGGAGGGCGAAGCCCAACCTCATGTGGTCGGCGCGGCGTTGGTCGATGCGGGTTTTGTCCTCGTCGTCGAGGTGGAAGTGGCGGGCGAGTTGTTCGCCCGTGGGTTCGCCGACGTAGCGCCCGTAGGAGCTACGCTGCTCGTGGGTGATGAAACCTACGGGCACTCGGGGATGCCTCCTTCCGGAGAGTTCGAGCGCTTACGACGCGTGGGGGATCGCCTACCCGAGTGCCACGATGACGGGTTCTCGGCCGCAGGAGGCCAGGAAGGTGCCGAACTGCGACCAGCTCAGGCCGATGCTCTCGTTGTGGTTCATCGGGTGGAAGTTGAGCTGTTCGGCGCCGGCGAGGGTGTCGTCGACGACGAGCGTGATCGTGTTCTCGGTGTCGTTGATGAGCCCGAGCGGGGTTGCGGTTCCGGGGGTGACGTGCAGCCGCTCGGCCATCAGGTCCGCGGAGGCGAACCCGAGCCGTCCTTGCGCGCCGATCTTGGTGTGGAGGCTCTTCAGGTCGATGTCGGTGTCCTCGAAGGCGGTGACGAAGAACAGCAGGCCTTTCTTGTCCTTCAGCAGCAGGTTCTTGGTGAACGTGCCGGGCAGGTCTCCGCGTAGCCGTTTGCCCGCCTCGATCGACGAGTGCGCAGGGTAGGGAACGACCGGCGCGTCGATGCCAATGCCAGCGAGGTGGGCGATCAGCCGGTCTCGCTCGAATCCGCTGAATCCGCTTTCGGTGCTCACCGTTGGGCCCCGTCGACGATGCCCCGGCGGGCGCGCTCCTCGGGGGCCCCGCCTCGCGTCGCCCTGTCCTCGGTTGTCACGATGATCACTCCTTTCGTTCGGATACAGTGGGGTCTTCGCTATGGTCCGGTCGGCTCACGTCCGGCTTCTCTCACCGGCCCCCGCCCTGGTCCCCCATGCGGCGAAAATACCTATGTCTGCGACCTCGCCCGAGGTCGTGGAATGGATGCATCACTGCATGCCGAGCGACTCGTAGCCGGGATTCTCGAGCCCCGCCTCGCGGAAGAAGCCGTCGATCTGCTCCCTGGTGAACCCCAGCCACACGTCGGCGTGCTCCTCGCGCATCCACCCGTAGGGGTGTTCGACCTCGTCCACTATCGCGACCACGCCTCCCGGTCTAACGACCCGGGTCATCTCGGCGAGCATCGTGGCGGGGTCTTCGGCGTGGTGCAGTACCATGTTGGCGAAGGCGGCGTCCACCGACTCGTCTTTCAGGGGCAGCGCCGCGACGTCCCCCTCGATCAGCTCCACGTTTGGGACGCCGAGCTCTCCGAGGTTCTCCCTGGCCACCCCCAGCATGGCCGGCGAGTTGTCCACGGCGATAACCCGCGCGACCCTCGGGGCGATGCCCGCGGCGACGAAGCCCGTGCCGGTGCCGACGTCTGCCACGGTCATGCTTTCGTCCGCGCCGGAAACCCCCGCCATCTTCTCGATGACGCGCCCGTCGTAGTAGGAGAGGCGCATCTGGTCCCAGTCGCCCGCCACTCGCTCGAAGAACTCCTGCACGTCCCTGGTCCTCGTGTCCTTCATGATCCGATCATCCTTTCTCGCTCGCCAAGCCGCCTTTTTCCTCCCGCATGAGGGCCGCTACCACGGCCCCGGAGAGGAACGTCAGGACCCCCACGGAGCCTATGGCCCACGAGATCCCGAAAAACGACCCCGTGATCCCCGGCGCAGCCCAGACAGACCCTATCACCCTCGAAGAAGGTCAGGCTCACGTCCCCCTCGGTGACTTCGACTAGCCCGCTGTGAGGGAATCTACCCCCGCACCCCGAGCAGCTCGTGCTCTTCGCGTCGCCGAAGGCCAAGAGGCGCGTGCTGCCGCCCGTGATCCGCCGTAAGATCGTCGACCTGAAGGCCAAGCACCCCTCGCTGAACCTGGAGGAGATAGCCAACATCTGCGGCGCCCTCTTTGGCCGGAGGCCCGACGGCCACACCGTGAAGGCCGTGCTGGAGGAGTCGGCGACACGGGCCTGGGGGTGACTTCTTCGTCGGGTGGTTTTCGGAAGTTGAGCGTTGCGGACGCACCTTCAGTCTCGTATATGATGTAGACATGGCGAAGTCGGACGTGGGTAGCGGGCAAGTCGAGCAGAAGGTCGTTGGAGACAAGGACGCCGCGGAAGATGCCAGGGCACTCTGGCTGCTCGGCGTGCCATTCAGGACGCTCCGCTCGCGGGTGGTCAACCGGTTCCTCAAGGTATTGACCCAGACCCTGTTCGCGCCCCTCCTTACCTCGGCGCTTTACGTCG
>JALZNL010000506.1 GCA_030857715.1 Actinomycetota bacterium
CCTTTGGCGGCTCGGTTACGGTTGGGCTGCTTGGCGGCGGGTACCACGAGATCACACCCGTAACCGTCACGACCTACGACTCGGCCTACATCCACGCTGAACGCTACGGCGACCGCTTCGCCCTCGTCGTCTACGACGAGGTCCACCACCTGCCCGCCCCGAAGAACGCCATCATCCCGAAGATGCTCCTCGCGCCCTACGCTTTAGGCCTCACCGCCACCCCCGAACGCCCCGACGGTGGGCACGACCTTCTTCCGGAGTTGGCCGGGCCCGTCGTGTACCGGCGTTCGCCGGAGGACCTAGCCGGGACGTACCTGGCGCCGTTCGAGCTCGTCCGGATGCCGATAGAGCTCACGGCCCAGGAGCGCTTCGACTACGCCCAGGCCGAGGCGGTCTACCGGGACTTCCTGGAGAAGCACCGGCTGCCGATGCGCTCGCCCGAGGACTGGCAGCGGTTCATCATGGTCGCCTCGACCAGCCACTCCGGGGGGAGGGAGGCCCTGCTGGCGGCGCGGCGGCGGCGTGAGATCCGGGAGGGCGCCATGCGGAAGGGCGCGACGCTTGAGACCCTGCTCCGCCAGCACTGGGAAGACAGGTGCATCGTGTTCACGAAGAGCGTCGAGGAGGTGTACGCGCTCTCCCGCCGGTTCCTGATCCCGGGCCTAACCTACGAGACGCCGGCCCGGGAACGAAAGGAGATCCTGGACAGGTTCCGGATCGGCCGCTACCGGGCCATCATCGCCTCCGACGTCCTGAACGAGGGCGTGGACGTCCCGGACGCGAACGTCGCCATCATTCTCGCCGGCAGCGCCTCCCAGCGCGAATACATCCAGCGCCTAGGACGTATCCTCCGCCCGAAAGAAGACAAGCAGGCCGTACTCTACGAGCTCGTCACCGCCGCGACCGGCGAGGAGGCGGCCTCCCGCCGCCGCAGGGAATCTTTCCGGGGGGCGCCGGCCTAGTGCTGCGCGGCGAGCACGTCATCGCCCGTCTCGCGCGGGGCAGGCTCGTCCCCCATCGCCTCTCGCCCGACGACGGGCGCGTCGTAGAGGTGGCACGAGAACTGTGCGACGTGTACGCGGCCCACCTGCACGGGCCGAGGTCCGGGTTGGAAGCCCGGCTCTCCGGCCTGGAAGAAGAGTTGGGTCCCAGGCTCGACGCGCGGCGGGGATTCAAGATCGTGCGCGCCCTCGCGAAGCTCCTTGAGGAACTGGCGACCTGGGAGGCCCCGACGGAGGCCGACCCGTACACGATCCGAACCCGGGTCTTCGAGCTCGCCGCCACCCTCCCCGAACCGCCGGCGGGCGAGCCGGGCCTGCTCGAAGCCCCGACCCGCGACGACGTGCTCTCCAGGGTCGCCTCCGAAATCGGCCTAGAAGAGGTTTCCGGCCTGATGTACGCGGACCGGCAGGGGGCGCAGCTTCTCGGCGCGTTCGAGGAGCCTTCGCCGGAGGGGTTGATCGAGCGTTACAACGTCGCCCAGGTACAGGGTGTACTCTACGCGGCCAGAGAACTCGTCGTTGACCTCGACGAGGGCGCCGACGCCAAGCTCGTCTTCCACTACGTGAAGAAGATGGCCTTGATCTACCGTCTGGAGCCAACCCCCCGCGGATACCGCCTCCATCTCGACGGCCCTCTCTCGATCTTCGGCGGCACGCGTAAGTACGGCCTCCGCCTCGCCAAGTTCCTTCCCGGCCTGCTCCTCACCTCCCCCTGGCGCCTCTCGGCCAACGTCGAGTGGAAGGGCCGCGACGTCCTCCTGGAGCTCGACTCCGAGAAAAACGACCTCAAGAGCCACTACCTGGGCCCGAAGGACGCCAACGAGGGTGACGACGTGCGCACTGCCTTCGTCCGGGCGTGGGAGCGCGCGAAGGATACCGGCGGCTGGGAGCTGGAGGCCGGTTCCGGCGTCCTGCCCTTCCCGGAGTTAAAGACCGCCCTGGTCCCGGACTTCACCCTGAAGAACACCACGGGCGAGAAGGTACACCTCGAGGTGCTGGGATTCTGGTCCGAGCGGAACCTGATCGAACGCGCGGCCCTCCTCCGGGAGGCCAGGGCGCGGGGGCATCGCGTCCTGGTCGCGGCCTCGGAGAAGCTCGGCGCCTCCCCGAAAGCCCTCTCGGAGGCCGTGGAGGGCGGCGTCATCCCCTTCAAGGAGCGCCTCGCCGTCAAGGATGTGCTGGCCGCGCTGGCGTAGGGGCGATTCGCCGCATGGCGTCCCCGAGAGTCCGAGGCAATATAATCCGCCGCATGCAGAAGAGCACTTTGTCCCTGATCCTGCTGACCGCGGCGTGCGCCTTCGCCGCTACGCTCTACGGTTTCGGGGCGGGCGTCTACTCGTGGCGGAGCGTCTTTGAGGAGACGGGCCGCGAGGCCGTGATCCAGGCTACCCGAATCTTCGTCTACGTGGCGCTCGGCGTTCTCCTGGCCTTCCGCGGCGGGTGGCCGGGGGTGGCCGCCGCCGTCGTTATGGCCCTCGCGGCCACCTCGGCCGAATGGGCGCTCTTCCCGCTCTCCTACGGGTGGGCCGCCCTCGGCGAGGAAGCGGCGTACGCCAGGGAGTTCGGCAGCGTCGCCCGCCCGCCCTACACGGCCTGGATAGCCTACGACCTCTTCGCCGTCGCCATCGCCTCAGCCCTGGCCCAGGGCCTGCGCATGATGGCCCACGTCAACCCCAGGGGGATCGGGGGCGAATAACCCTTATCTCCTCGTCCTCCTCGAAGTCCAGAAGAAAGACCTCCCCGAGCGTGTTGAAGTCGTAGCGCGAGGCCGGCAGTACGCCCTCGACGGAATCCTCCACCT
>JALZNL010000507.1 GCA_030857715.1 Actinomycetota bacterium
CGCGCCAGGCCCACCGCTGGTCGCCTACGTGGACCTCTCCGAGGGCACCGAGGTGGACATGGGCTGGTTCCGTGGACAGGGAATGCGCTCTTCGGAGAGCCACCGGGTCGTCTTCGAGGGGGCGCGCGTACTGGCGGTGCTGGGCGGGCCGGGCGAGCTGCTGCGGGAGCCGTACTTTTCGCGGGACGCCGTCCGCACCGCCGTCACCTGGGCCGGCATCGCCGACCTGGCCGTGGACTCCGCCCTCGACGTGCTCGCCGCCAAGTCCGCCGGCAGGGATCCCGACGACCTGGTCTCGCTCGCGGCCGGCAGGATGCTGACCGCGCAAGGCACCATCGACCGCTGGCTGGAGTTCGCCGCCGCCAGGGCCGACGCCGATCCGGAAGCCTCGCTCTCGGGGTTCTCGACCCAGTTGAGGGAGGCGGTCGCGTCCGGTTGCCGGACCATCATCGACGAGGCTGCAAGGGCCGTCGGCTCGCACCCGTTCGCGACCGCCGGGCCGCTCGACCGGGCGCGGAGGGACCTGGAGCTCTTCCTCCTGCAGCACCGCCTGGAACCAGCCCTCGCACGCCGGGGCAGGGCGGCCATCGGGGAACGCCGCCCGTGAGCGAGCGCCCCGACCGCGCGTACTTCGAGGAACTCTACGCCGCCTCCAGGGACCCCTGGAATTTCGAGACCAGCGACTACGAACGGGAGAAGTACCGCCGCACCCTCGGCGTACTCGGCCACCGGCGTTTCCGCTGCGCGCTGGAGGCCGGCGCCTCCATCGGGGTATTTACCGAGATGCTCGCGGGGCGGTGCGACGAGTTGCTCGCCGTCGACGTCTCCGAGAAGGCGGTGGTGGCGGCCCGAGAGAGGCTAAAAGGGCAGGACCACGTCAGGGTCGAGCGCCGGACCTTGCCGGAGGAGATGCCGGAGGGCCAGTTCGACCTGATCGTGGCCTCCGAGGTTTTGTACTACTTCACGCGGGAAGAGATGCTCGCAATGCTGGACGGCTTCGAGACCATTCTGGCGCCGGGAGGCGCCCTCCTCGCAGTCCACTGGCGCCGTGAGACACGGACCTACCCTCTGCAAGGGGACGAAGTGCACGAACTGCTCACAACCCACAGCAGCCTGGCCTTGACGGAGACCGTGGTGGAACCGGACTACCGCCTCGACCTCTTCGAGGACCGCGGTTGAACAGGAACGAGCGGCTCGTCATCGTCGGCGGCGGTCCGGCAGGACTCGCCACCGCCAGGGCCTACCGAGACGCCGGCGGCCTGGCGCGCGTCACGATCCTCTCCACCGAACCCTACCCCCCGTACAACCGCCCCCCGCTCACCAAAGACTTCCTGCGCGGAGAGTCGAATCGGGAAGACCTCCCCATAGAAGCCGAGGGTTGGTACCGGGACAACGACGTCGAACTGCGGCTCTCCACCGTCGTCGAGTCCCTGGACCGCGAACGGGCCGTGGTCGAGACCGATGTGGGAGAAGAGTTCTCTTACGACGCCTGCGTCCTCGCCACGGGCTCCGAACCCGTACGCATCCCCGTGCCCGGCGCCGACGACCCGGAGATACTGGTCATGCGGACGCTGGAAAACTCAATCCGGCTGCGGGAACAGGTCGGCAAGGGCGACAGGGCAGTGGTCGTCGGTAGCGGGTTTATCGGGTGCGAGGCGGCGGCCTCGCTCTCGCTGCGGGGTGCAAGCGTAACGCTCGTCAGCCTGGAGGAGATCCCACAGGGAGAACGCCTCGGCGGGGAGGCCGGCGGGCGCATCCGGGGCTGGCTGGAGGGCTACGGCGTGGACCTGCGTCTGGGCACGGCCCTGGAGGGCATCGAGCGCCGGGACAGCGGTTTCTCTGTCGCCATGGAGAGCGGAGAAGACATCCACGCCGGCACGGTCCTCTTCGGGACGGGCGTCGAGCCACGACTCGGGCTCGCTGAGGAGGCCGGACTGGAGGTGGACGGGGGCGTGGTAGCGGACTCGGCGATGCGCACGAGCGCGCCCGGCGTCTTTGCCGTCGGGGACATCGTGAGCGCGTACAACGAGTCGGCGGGCCGGCACGTGGGCGTCGAGCACTGGGGGGACGCCCTGGAGCACGGGCGCATCGCCGGGACCGTCATCGCCGGCGGCGAGGCGGCGTGGAGCATGGCCCCCGGCTTCTGGTCCACCATCGGTGACAGGACTCTAAAGTACTGGGCCTGGGACGGCGGATGGAACGAGCAGGCCTTCGAGGACCGGGGTGAGTCGTTCCTCGTCCGGTACGGCAAGGACGGGGTGCTCGTCGGCATCCTAACCCACGGCGCCGACGAGGACTACGAGAACGGGCGCGCACCCATCGAGCGGGGGGACCCCTTCCCCGGGTGAGGCCCGCGGCGCCCAACCCATCCCTTCGGGCCAGCGTCGTCGTACCCGCGCGCGACGAGCAGGATCTCGTCGGCGCGTGCCTGCGGGCGCTCGCCGGCCAGAGGGGCGTGGCCCCAGAAGAGTACGAGGTCCTCCTGGTGCTCGACCGCTGCACCGACGAGACCGAAGCGCGCGCCGCAAAGGTCGCCGCCGAGCATCCAGAGTTCCGCCTCTACTCCCTGGAGGGTCCTGGGGCGGGCTCCGGCCTGGCCCGCCGGGTCGGGATGGAGGCGGCCTGCAAGCGACTGTCGGCCGTCCGGGGTCCCGAAGGCCTGATCTGCTCCACGGACGCCGACACGGTCGTGGCACCCGACTGGCTCGCAACCCAACTGCGAGCCGTGCAAGACGGGGCGAAGGCCATCGGCGGGCGCATCGACCTGGCAGACGCCGGTACCCTTCCCCCCGGCGTCC
>JALZNL010000068.1 GCA_030857715.1 Actinomycetota bacterium
GATGATAACGGCGGCGGCCAGGGCGCCCAGCTCCAGCGGTGTGAAGACGAGCTGGAGGGGTTGGCCGATGAGGGCGCCGAAAAAGACCAGGATCGGGGTGACGAGCAGGGCGACCTGTATCGAGGAGCCGAGCGAGATGCCCATGGAGAAGTCCATCTGGTTCTTGTAGGCGATCTGGACGCCCACGATGTGCTCGGCGATGTTGCCCACGATCGGCACGATTATGATCCCGACGAACAACTCCGAGAGCCCGAACTCCTCCGTGAGCGGCTCCAGGGCGCCCACGAACGCCTCCGAGACGAAGGCGACGGCGGCCGTCGCCACGAGCAGCAGCACGAACGACGCCGTCCTGCCGAACTGCGGCTCGTGCTCGGGACCGGCCGCCTGGCCCTCGGGGGAGCGGAAGTAGAAGATCAGGTAGAGGATGTAGAGGACGAACATCACCGCGGCCACCTCTATGCTAAGAAAGGTCGGGGGCGTCCCGGGGAGGGTCGCCGCGAAGATCGTGGGCAGGGCGAGGGCGGCGGCGACGATGGCGAGCATCGAAGCGTTGACCCCGGCGATCGTCGAGGAGAAGGTCTGGGTGCCGTTCTTGAGGCCGCCAAGTAGCAAGCTCGCGCCCAGCACGAAGAGCACGTTGCCGATGATCGAGCCGATGATCGACGCTTTGACCACGGTCGTCAGGCCCGCGGAGAGGGCGAAGATGGTGATGATGAGCTCGGCGGCGTTGCCGAAGGTGGCGTTCAGGATGCCGCCTATGCGGGGGCCTGAGTGGGCGCCGAGGCTCTCGGTGGCCTGGCCGAGGACCCACGCAAGCCCGATCAGGGCGAGCGCCGTGATCGCGAAGATCATGAGCACGGGAGCGTGCAGCAACTCCGCGACCACGACCGCCGCGGCCAGCGCCGCCGTTACGCCGTAAGCGATCTTCCTCAATGTCCGCCCCCCCTCTGCCGCCCGTTTAAACGCCCCGCCCATCATATAAGATAAGGTCGAACGGCTTTGTACCCTTACGCCCCTGGAGTGAGACCCCTTGATCGACTACCACCTGCACGTCGTAGCCCACGACGACCGCCCGATGACGGTCGAGAATATCTTGAGCTACTGCGAGGTGGCGAAGTCCAGGGGCATACGCCAGATGGGGATCACCGAGCACGACCGCTACCTGGACAAGATAGACGTCGCCGCCTTCCAGGAGGCGCGGGAGAAGAGCAGGGACGTGGTGCTCCGTCTCGGCATAGAGATAGACTTCGTCTCAGGCCAGGAGGAGCGGATGGACGCTGACGCGACGGCGCTCCCCTACGACTACGTCATAGGCTCCGTCCACCGCGTGGACGGCGACGAGGTGGACCGGGCCACCGACCAGGGCGTCTACGAGCGCTACGAGACCTACGAGCTCTACGCCGCGTACTACCGGAACGTCCGCGAGGCCGCACTCTCGGGCCGGTTCGAGGTCATAGGCCACCCCGACCTGATCAAGATCTTCCGCCATTATCCGGACCGGGACATCACCCCGCTGCTCGAAGAGACCGCCGACGCCGTCGCCGAGTCGGGCGTGGTAGTGGACGTGAACGCGGCGGGGTTGCGCAAGCCGGTCGGTGAGATCTACCCCTCCCGGAAGTTCCTCGAGATGTTCCACCGCCGCGGCGTCCCCATCATCCTCTCCTCCGACGCCCACGCCCCGAACGAGGTCGCCGCCGGCTACGACAGGAGCCTCAAGCTCGTCCACGACGTCGGCTACCGCGAGGTCGCCACCTTCGAGAACCACGAACGCGGCTCCCTGCCTCTTTGAGAGCTTGTCAGCTAGTCAGCATCTCAGCCGGTCAGCTATGCTGCGTGCAGCGCGAGATGGAACGCTCGTACCGACGGATAGGAGCAAGGTGAACAGCCCGTGAGCGTCGAAGAGTCGGACCCGAACCAAAAAGCTGAAATGCTGAAGTGCTGAGATGACAGAAGAACCCTTCCTCGAAGATTCCTACCTGAAAGAGTTCCGGACCGGCGTGAAGAAGATCGACGGCCGGGAGGTCATCCTGGACGCCACCGCCTTCTACCCCGGCGGCGGAGGCCAGCCGGCGGACAAGGGCACTCTGGGCATAGGTCCCGTGAACGCGGCCGTCGTGGACGCCCGCCGGGAGGGAGGCGGGATCGTCCACGTCCTCGACCGCGCCATCCCGGACACGGTAAAGGAGTTGAAAGGTGCGCTGGACTGGGAGCGCCGGTACGCCCACATGCGCCACCACACGGCGCTTCACGTCCTCTCCGGCGTGATCTGGAAGAGCTTCGACGCCAAAGTGACCGGAGGCCAGATGCGCGCCGACCGGGCCAGGATGGACTTCTCCTTCCCCGGCGAGTGGACGGCCGAGGTCGTCGGCGAGATCGAGCGCCTCACCAACGAGGCGCTCGCGGAGAACCGCCCGGTAAAGGTCTACGAGCTGCCCCGCGAGGAGGCTCTCGAGAACCCCGACCTGATCCGGACTCAAGTCAACCTCGTACCCGAACGCGTGGAGGCCATTCGCATAGTCGAGATAGAGGACCTGGACACCCAGGCCGACGGCGGCACCCACGTCGCCAACACGAGAGAGGTGGGAGAGATCGAGATAACCGCTCACAGGAGCAAGGGCCGCCACAATAAACGCATAGAGTTCGTGCTGCGATGAAGTGGACGGTTGTCCTATTGGTGATATCTCTGCTGATCTCCGGGTGCGGTGGGACGGACGCGGGCGAGTCCGCGGGCGGTAACGGTAGCAGCGACGTTTCGTCGGCCTCCGGCGCGGAGGGTGCGAGAAGATCCGGTGGCGAAGAGAGTACGGTGACGACCTCCCAGGCTTCTTCCCTGACGTCCGGCAAGGTGAGGATAGATGCCTCCGACGGCGGGAGCGTCGAGGTCGAGGTCGAGGTCGCGGACGACACGGAGGAGATGGCCCGAGGGCTTATGGGGCGTACGACGCTGGCCGAGGACGCGGGGATGCTCTTCGTGTACCCCGAGGAGCGGGAGTTGTCGTTCTGGATGAAGGACACCCTGATCCCGCTCTCCATAGCATTTATGGACAGCGAGGGGCGCATCGTGGACATCCAGGACATGAAGGCGCTGGACGACACGCCGCCCCACTACGCGTCCGCCGAGCCCGCGCGTTACGCCCTCGAGGTCAACAAGGGCTTCTTCGACGAGCGCGGCGTCGAGGTGGGGGACATGGCCCGGCTCCCGGTCTAGCGGTAGTTTGTTGGGACGGGATACGTGGGCTAGGATCGCTCGAAATACGCTTGCTCGATCGCCGTAAGTGCGCTGTAATTTGACCACATATCGGACTCTCCCAGATCGCAATCGGATCCTTCTTCCGAAATCAACAAACCACCGCTAGAGGGGTTCGCAGAAGCCTTGAGCTTGCGCAAACCACGGCTTCAGGCATCAGGTTTCAGGCATCAGGATCAGCGGGCCAGAAACGAGGTTGCGCTGGCGGATAAGGTTACCGGTTCTGTGGTTCAACCGGTATGAAAAGAGATCTAGGGGCTGGCCCTGTGGGGTCAGGTGCCTGCTCACCCTTGCGTATTTCCGCCCAACGCGGCCTTCCTGGGGTAACCTTCGGGTGTCGGTTGGAGGATGGTCCGGAGGACGGTGGTATGGCGGGTGGCTGACGTGGTGGTCGTGGGCGCCGGGTACGTGGGTCTCGTGACGGGCGCGAGCCTGGCGCGAATCGGGCACCGAGTGACGTGCGTGGACAAGGACGGGGAGCGCGTCGCGGGGCTACGGGAGGGCAGGCTGCCGGTCTACGAGCCGGGGCTGGAGGAACTGGTCGCGCGCGGGATGGGCGCGGGAAGGCTCGCTTTTACCGAAGGGCTCGACGCGGCCGTGGGCCGGGCGGACGTCTTGTTTATCGCCGTGGACACGCCGCAGGGCGACGATGGCGCGGCCGACCTCTCCAACGTCTCGGCGGTCGCCCGGGGGATCGGGCGGGCCCTGGCCGGGTCCGCGCGGCCCGAGCGCCCGCTCGTGGTCGCCAACAAGAGCACCGTGCCCGTGGGGAGCGGCGACTACGTCTCCAAGGTCATCCGGGAGGGGGCCGACGAGGCCGGAGGGCTCGATCCCTCCGAGGAGGTCCGGTTCGGGGTCGCCTCCAACCCGGAGTTTCTGCGGGAGGGGAGCGCGGTCTACGACTCGTTGTTTCCGGACAGGATCGTGGTGGGGGCGGAGGAGGCGTGGGTGGTGGAGTTCATGCGGGGGTTGTACGGGCCCGTGATCGAGCAGAGCTTCCCCGTGGAGATGGACCCCCGCCCGAGGGTGACGGTGCCTTTCGTGGTCACGGACCTCGCGAGCGCGGAGATGATCAAGTACGCCGCCAACGCCTTTCTGGCGACCAAGGTCAGCTTTATCAACGAGATCTCGGACCTCTGCGAGCTCACGGGGGCCGACGTGGGCAGCGTGGCGACCGGCATCGGGCTCGACGGGCGCATCGGCCCGCGCTTTCTGAACGCCGGGATCGGCTGGGGAGGCTCCTGCCTGCCCAAGGATGTCGCCGCCCTCCGCTCCATCGCCCGCGAGCACCGTCACGAGACAGACCTTCTGGATGCCACGGTCGCCGTTAACGAGCGTCGCCACGGGCTCGTCGTCTCGAAGCTCCGGCGGGGCCTCGGAACGCTCGGGGGCAGGCGGGTGGCGCTCCTGGGGCTCGCCTTCAAGCCGAACACCGACGACCTGCGCGAGGCCCCGAGCCTCGGGATCGCGGCGGAGCTCCTCTCCCTCGGCGCGAGCGTGGTCGGCTACGACCCCGTGGCCGCCAAGGCCGCCGCCCGCAACGCTCCGGGCTTGCGGGTGGTCTTCGACCCCCACGAGGCGCTCGAAGGGGCGCACGCCGCGGTTGTGGTGACGGAGTGGGAGGAGGTGCGCAACCTCGACCTCCGGCGCGTGGCCTCGCTCATGCAGGAGCCCAAGCTCCTGGTGGACGGCCGCAACGCCTTTGATCCCGCCGCGGCCCGCGGGGCCGGCCTGCTCTACAGGGGCTTCGGGCGTGACTGAGGCCGGGAAATCCGGGAGGTGGCCCAGGGCGCTCGTGACGGGAGGGGCCGGCTTTCTCGGCAGCCACCTCTGCGGGCGGCTTCTCGCGGAGGGGTACCGCGTCGTCTGCATGGACAACCTGAGGACGGGCTCGTGGGAGAACGTGGCGCGCCTGGCGGACGATCCGGGTTTCGAGTACCTGGATCACGACGTCACGCTGCCCATCGAGGTCCGGGGGGAACTGGATTTGATCTACCACCTCGCCTCCCCCGCGAGCCCCACGGATTTCGAGCGCATCCCCATCCCGATCCTCAAGGCCGGCGCCCTCGGCACCTACAACGCCCTCGGTCTTGCGAAGGCCCGTAACGTGCGCTTCCTGCTGGCTTCCTCCTCCGAGGTCTACGGCGACCCGCTCGTCCACCCGCAGCACGAGGACTACCGGGGCAACGTGGATCAGGTCGGCATCCGCGGCGTCTACGACGAGGCCAAACGCTACGCCGAGGCCATCACCATGGCCTACCACCGCCACCACGAGGTGGAGACCCGCATCGCCCGCGTTTTCAACACCTTCGGCCCCGCCATGCGCCCCGACGACGGGCGCGTCGTCCCGAGCTTCGCCTGCCGCGCGCTCGCCGGCGAGCCCCTCGTCGTCCACGGCGACGGCTCCCAGACAAGGAGCATCCAGTACGTGGACGACCTGATGGACGGCCTCCTGCGTCTGATGAATAGCGCCGAGACCCGCCCCGTCAACCTCGGCAACCCCGTCGAGATGACCGTGCTAGGGATCGCCGAGATGGTCCTAGAGCTCTCCGGCAGCAAGAGCAGTATCTCCTTCGGCCCACTGCCGCCGGGCGACCCCAAACGCCGCTGCCCGGACATAAGCCGGGCCCGCGAGGTCCTCGGCTGGCAACCGCGCGTCCCGGCTCGCGAGGGCCTCCAAAAGACCCTCGCCTGGTCCGCCGGCCGCCTCGGACGTCCGAATCAGCCCATCTCCGGGCGTTGAGCGCCGGAAGATCACCCCGCACGGGAGCGGCGGGGCATCCGTTTGCTGCAGGCAGGGCATTTAGGGCCGGATCTCGACCTCGGCGCCCACGAAGACGGCGTGGTTGAGCGGCAGGGTCGCGACGCCGGGGGCGGTGCGGGCGTGGTTTCCGGCTTCGGGTCCGTAGAGGTCCAGGATCAGGTCGGAGAAACCGTTGATGATACCCGCCGTCCCCCCGAAGTCCGGGGTGGTATTGACGAGGCCGTGGACCACGAGCCAGGCCTCCACCCGGTCTAGGTCTCCCAGCTCACGCTTGAGGCTGGCAAGGACGGAGAGCGCGCAACCGCGCGCCGCCTCGTAGCCTTCCTCCGGGGTGACATCCGCGCCCACCTTGCCGAACGGACCGCAGAGCGAGCCGTCCGGGTTTAACGGGCCGTGGCCGGAGACGTAGGCCCGGTCGCCGCGCACCCTCACCCACGCGAAGGGGAGTTGCACGCCGGGCGGGAGCCGCATCGGCCCCGGAAGGACGAGACCGAGTTCCTCCATTCTGGCCTCTACGTCCATTTGCCCTCTTCCACGGCCGGGACGGAGAACCCGGGCAGCATGCGCCCGAAGAGCTTGCCCTCGAAGGCGAACGGTTCGTTGCGCAGGGCGTGGAAGTAGTAGGATGTCGAGTCCCGGGGTACGCTGCCGCCGTGCATCGGGTGGATCCAGCGCGGGTCCATCTCTTCGACGCGGTCCGTCACCTTGAGCACCGGGTACTCCGCGGGGAAGATGCCCGTCTCGCGGGCGAACTGGCACATCGCGCCACCCAGGTTCTCCCGCACGACGGGCGGCTGGTCGCCCGGTTGCATAAAGAGGTCAGCCGGAAAGAGGCTCTCTGTCGCCTCTTCGAAGACCATCATCGAGTCCCAGTGGTGGACGTGCGGCGTCTCCATGAAACGCAACGTGTGCTCCCCGAGCTCCAAAGTGTCGCCGTCGCGGAAGCCCCGGACGGAGCCCGAGTAATCCCACCCGGACAGGTTGACCATAGAGCCGAGTTCGCTGCAGGCCAGGACCGCGTCGGGCGCCCCCTCTACGAAGCGGCCCATGCCCCCGCATTCGTCGGCCTCGAAGTGCGGGACCACGACGTAGCGCAGACGCGAGGGGTCGATGACCTCTCCTATGGCCTTGCGCACGTCGTCGTACATCTGGTACATGCCGGTGTGGATCAGGGCCGGCTCCTCGTCGTCGATCAGGAACTGGTTGAAGTTCAGGCCGGACTGCGGCTCGAACGTGCAGATCCGGTAGATCCCCTTCGCCATTTCGTCGACTTGCGCCATACGCTTCCTCCCTCCTGTCCCCGCACCCTTGGCGCGGAACGTCTGCCTTTCCCCGTCGCCGCGGCGCTCTCCGCGCGACCGCGTCGCCCGAATGATGGCTGCTGTCGGAGGGCGGACGTATCCCCCAAACGGATGATTTACTCTGAACCTGCGGGAAGCGGGTTTACAGGGGAGGGGCGTCTCGCAGAATTTCGGCCACGCGGAACGGGTCCGAGGCGACCACCGGGGCCGCGTACAGCTCCATCGCCCCGATGTCCGAGGTACGGTTGGCCGGATCCCCCCTGTCCACAATGTAGACGACCGTCGGGAAGCCCGACCAGTCCTCGTCTGCGGGCGCGAGGGGGGGCATGTAGAAGGCGACGTTGAAGGCCCTGGCGCCGAGGTCGCGGACGAAGCCCCGGAGCAGGGCCCCGACGGTCCGGTGCAGGGCCGCGTCACCCGGGTCAGAACCGATCACGACGAGCTCTTTCTCCTTGACCGGCGTGAGGCTGGCGAACGCCCGGACACCGGCCTCCGCCGGAACCCCGAGGCCTAAAGTCTCGTGTACCCGGTAGAGGTCCCCGAAGTAGTCCGTGCCGTGTTCGGAGCGGTATCCGGCGGCGGCGCGGCGGAGGCGCTCGACCTTCGGGTAGTGGGCGCCGCGGGTGGCGGTCACCTGGGCGTGGCCGTGGATGATGGAGCCGCCGGCCCGCCAGAGGCAGTTCCAAATCAGGAACGGGTACTTCGCCCCGGGGTCCGCTTCGAGCGCCTTGTGGCACCACTCCAGGCCGACGGATACGTAGCCCGAGACCTTCTCGGGGGTGAGGTGCAGGGGGTTGTGGTCGTCGAAGACCACGACGCCGTGGAAGCCATCGTACTTGGCGATGTTGGAGGCGGTCGTGGCGTGCGCGCCCCTGACGCGGCCGAAGACGTCGGCGGGGGTCCCTTCTTCGGGGCGGCAGAACGGGTCGCCCTCGGTGGCGGAGATCTCGCGGTCGAGGTCGAGGCTGACGCCGGTGTCCAGCGGGCGGGAGGCGCGGAGTTCGTTAAAGAGGGTGCCTTCCAGGGTGATCCTGTTGGTCACCTTGACGATGCGCTGCTCCTTCACGGCGTCCACGGAGCCGAAGGACTTCTCGATCCAGGACCGCATCCCCTCCGGAGGGTCGAGGCGGCCGGTCGTGGCGGAGGTGTCGAGGATGCGTTCGGCGGGGGCGCGGTCCCCGGGCGGGAGGCCTTCGATCAGGGCCGGTAGGTCTGTGATCCTCGGGTCCGTCATCCTGCTCCTCTGCTGTTCTCGGGCGCGACGCGGCACATTATGCAGTCCCGACGGCGTATCCGTGCATCCGAGCTTTCCGCTTACGGAACCGGAGACCCTCCGCCCATGATGCCCCCGATCACCATCAGCGCGAAGCCGCAGCCTACGAAGAGGCCTGCCCACACGCGCAGGATTCCGGCCAGGGTGCTCTGCTCCTCCGGCAGTAGCTCCGCCAGGGAGCCGAAGAGGGCTCCCACCCCTTCGAGCACGCCGAAAGGCGGGAGGGCCGTGAGAACCTTTGGGGGATCTCCGGTCCCGTAGGCGAGGCCGGAGTAGATCATGACGAAGGAGATCACCAACCCCACGAGCCCCCACCGGCGGCGCGAGGGCGCGCGGAAGAGGCGGGACTTCCAC
>JALZNL010000508.1 GCA_030857715.1 Actinomycetota bacterium
CGATAGAATGGCTTAGGCATCGCTAATTTTGTCGCTGTGGCACACAAAATTGAGGAAGTAGCACCTTAACGTATATCGTTTGCGCTCGGACACAATCTTGCCACCACCACGCGCCCGGCGTCCCGCTAGTGGGGGAGGTTCGCGGCGACCCGCCCCCGATCTCCGGCACAGCGCCCGATGCCCCGGCGAGCAACCGGAACCGCCGTCGGCCCATCCATCTGCGTTCGGCGGCCCCGCCGAGCCCGTCGTAGAGGGCCGCGAAGACCGAGTGCCCTTCGCTGGTGCGGTTCCTCATGGTTTCGATCCGAGTCTGCCATACATGATCCGTTCGCGCCGACCCTCCACCCGGAGGACTACCCTTTTTCGGTCCGGGGGCCGATGCGGGCCGGGGGCGGCGGTCGTAACTTATGGGCACAGACTGGTAAACGAAAGAGAGGAACCGGCATGGAGTCCAGGGAGCAGAACTACGGGATGAGCGCAGAACCGGAGGCCGCGGAGCGGGAACCCGTCGAGCCTTACGTTGTGGAAGAGGACCACGCGGGTCAAGATCAGACAGGCTACAGGGCCATCGAGGACGAGGTCGTCGGGCACGGGGCCGTCGCGATGGGGACGCGGGAGGAGAGGACGTGGTCGGTGCTCTCGCACCTGAGCGCCTTCCTCAACATCTTCACGCTGTTTTTGGGGCCGGTGGCGGCGCTTATCGTCTGGCTCGTCTACAGGGACCGTTCGTCGAAGGTGGCTTTCAACGCGCTGCAGTCGGCGGCCTACCAGGGGGCGTGGCTCGCGATCCTCGGCATCGGGTGGTCTCTGACGATCCTGCTAACTTTCGTGCTCATAGGCTTCCTGCTCATCCCGGCGATGATGATCCTCACCGTCGTACCGTTCGCCCACATGGGCTACGCGGCCTACAAGGTCAGCAAGGACGGCGAGTACCGCTACCCGATAGTGGCCGACCTGATCGAGAACCGCTAGAGAGCCGCCCAACGGAACCGGCGTCCCCGACGCGAAGTGTCGGGGGTGCCGGCGGTTGAAGCCTTTCGCCGGCCCCGTGCGTAAGGGTATGATGGAACGGCAAGGAAGGAGAAGCCCGTGCTACACGCCGAAAGAGAAGGACCGCCGAGAGAGGCGCCGTCCCGTCGCGCCGCGAGAACCAGGGGCGGCGGGCTGACGGATTTCCTGCTCGACGTGCTGGAGAGCGCCGAGTCCTACGACGCCCACATCCTGCAGGCCGAGAGGGATGAGGACGTGGAGCTCGCGGCGTTCCTGCGCGAGTTGCGGCGCCAGGACCTCGTGCGCACGCGGGAGGTGGTGCGTCTGCTGCGGCGCCCGTACGAGGAGACGTGGGGAGACTCGGCGAAGGAGATCGGCGCATGATGGACTACCCGCTCGACCTGAGGTTCAAGATAGCGACCATCGGCACCCGGGTCCGGGTGACCGACGCGGGCGGAGGGCTTGTCGCTTACGTCCGCAAAAAGAAGTTCAAGCTAAAGGAGGACGTCGGCGTCTACACCGACGAGGACCAGAGAAAGCTCCTCTTCCGCATAAAGGCCGACAGGATGCTCGACTTCGGCGCGAGTTACGCCGTGAACCTCCCCGACGGGACACGGTTGGGCGCCGTCCGCCAGGAGGGGGTGCGCTCCCTCTGGAAAAGCACCTACGCCCTCACGAACGCGTCCGGCAGCGGCATCGGGTCCATCCACGAGGAGAACCCCTGGGTCAAGGTGCTCGACGGCCTGATGGAGGCCATCCCGTTCGGCGACTCCCTGGGCGGCCTCTTCTTCAACCCGGCCTACATCGTGGACCTGCGCGGCGGGCCGGCCCTGCGCGTGGCGAAGCAGAGGTCCGTCTTCGAGAGTAGCTTCCGGCTGGAGAAGCTCAAGGACTTCTCCGAAGAGGAGGAGGATTTGATCCTCGCCGGTGTCATCATGATGGTCCTGATGGAGAGGGACCGCGGGTAAGGAGGGAAGCTCCTGGAGACCAGATCCGAAACCCGCGCCATGCGCGACGGCGGTTCTCTGACGATAAGGACGGCCACCGCGGACGACGCCCCCGCGACGCTGGCGCTCTTCCGTTCGGTCGTGGAAGAGGGGGCCTACACGGTACGGGAGCCATCGGAGGTTACCCTCACGGAGGCCGAAGAGCGGGAGTACATCGAGGACGACCGGGAGGCGCCGGGCAACCTTTGCCTCGTCGCGACTGAGGACGACGGCACGGTGGTCGGCATGGTCCGGGCCTCCGCGGAGCCGCACAGGCGCACCAGGCATTTCGCGGACGTGGACTCCCTGTGGGTGGACGCCGGACACAGGCGTCGCGGGGTGGGGGATAGGTTGCTCTCGGCCCTGATCTCCTGGGCGCAAAACCACCCGAAGATAGAGAAGCTCGGCCTCTTTGTCTTTTCCACGAACGGGGCGGCGATACGGCTCTACGAACGCCACGGTTTCGCCGTAGAAGGCCGCTACCCGAGGGACATAAAATTCGGGGACGGCAGCTACGCGGACACCGTCGCCATGGGCCCGCCCGTCAAGGAACGCCCCGCGGCGTCTGGGGCCTGACCCCGTGGGCGAATCCTCCATCTACCGCAGCCCCGAGGGAGAGGCCGAGCTCGCGGCGCTCTACGAGGAGGCGCTGGCGCGGCTCGGACCTGGCTACGAGATACGCCTGATCGGCACGAGCCTCGGTGAGACGCACGTGATCCTGGCCGGCCCGGAAGACGCGCCGCCCCTGGTGGTCCTCCCCGGCGGCAACTTCTTGAACCCTATGTGCCTCTCGTGGTTCCTGCCGCTCGCGGGTGC
>JALZNL010000509.1 GCA_030857715.1 Actinomycetota bacterium
GTCGATACCGACCCGGTCCACGAGGTAGTCCACGTGGCGTGCTACCGTCGAGAGCGGCGTGTCGGCCTCGTCCTTGCCGTCCTCGCGCAGGAACGCGACGGCGAAGTTGACGCCGACCATGCCGTCCGAGTCCTTTACGGCGTCAAGCTGGCGGTCGGTGAGGTTACGGGAGGAGGGGCAGAGGGCGTGGGCGTTGGAGTGGGTCGCGACGAGCGGGGCGTCCGAGAGGCCGGCGACGTCCCAGAAACCGTTCTCGTTGAGGTGGGAGAGGTCGATCAGGACGCCCAGCCGGTTGCACTCCCGCACGAGGTCCTTCCCCGCTTGTGTCAATCCCGGTCCCGTATCCGGCGAAGACGGGAACCGGAACGGGACGCCGTGCGCGTAGGCGTTTGGCCTGCTCCACACCAGCCCGAGCGAGCGAAGGCCGCGTTCGTAGATTTCTTCGAGCGCACCAGAGTCTGGACCCAGGTTCTCCGCGCCCTCGAAGTGGAGGATGGCGGCCACGACACCGTCCCGGAGGCAGCCATCGATCTCCGCCGCCGTCCGGACGACCCTGAGCCGGCCCCCGGACTCTTCTTCTAGTCGGAACAGAAGCGCCGTCATCCCGTCGGCGAAGCCGCGGGCGTAGTCAGGGTCGAGCGGCGGGGAGCCAGAGACTTCGTAGCCGCCGGCGGTAACGGTGAGCGCGGCCTCCTCCGTCCAGCCGGCTTTCGGGTTCGGAGGCACGAAGCACGCGAAGAACCCACCGCCGAAGCCGCCCTCGAGGGCGCGGGGCAGATCCACGTGTCCTGTCTTGCTCCGCTCGAAGAAACTGCGTCCTCCGCCCCGCCTCCTGAGCAGCAGGTTCAGCAGCGTGTCGTTGTGGCCGTCGAAGACGGGTACAAGATCCATCCGGCCGATGATACAGGCCGCGGCACGAAAAAGCGGGGCCGCACAAAGCGGCCCCGCCCAAAACCTGATGCCTGAAACCCGAAGCCTGAAGCCTCCCTAGTACTTCGGGATGCTCGGGTCGATCTCCTCGCTCCAGGCGGTGATGCCGCCCTTGACGTTGTAGACGTTCTGGAAACCGGCGTCCTGCAAGAGCTTGACGGCCTTGGCGCTTCGCCCGCCGGTCTTGCAGTGGATGGCGAAGTTCTCGCTCTGGTCGAACTCCGCGAGGCGCCGCGGAAGCTCGCCGAGCGGCACGAGCTTCACGCCGATGTTGGCGACCTCGTACTCGTGCGGCTCGCGCACGTCGAGCACGTTGATGTCCTCGCCGTTGTCCAGCTTGCCCTTGAGGTCTTTGACCGTGATCTCCGGCACGCCGTTCTTCTCCTCGGCGGCGTTGGCCTGCGGGATACCGCAGAACTCCTCGTAGTCGATGAGCTCGGTGACGGTCGGGTTCTCGCCGCAGATGGGGCAGTTCGGGTCCTTGCGGAGCTTCATCTCGCGGAAGCTCATGCCGAGGGCGTCGTAGAGCATCAGGCGCCCGATCAGCGGCTCGCCGATGCCCAGGATCAGCTTGACCGTCTCCGTCGCCTGGATGGTCCCGATGGCGCCGGGAAGGATGCCGAGCACCCCGCCCTCGGCGCAAGAGGGAACCAGGCCCGGCGGGGGCGGCTCGGGGTAGAGGCAGCGGTAGCAGGGGCCTTCCTCGGCCCAGAAGACGCTCGCCTGGCCCTCGAAGCGGAAGATCGAGCCGTAGACGTTCGGCTTGCCGAGCAGGACGCAGGCGTCGTTGACGAGGTAGCGGGTCGGGAAGTTGTCCGTGCCGTCCACGATCACGTCGTAGTCCTCAAAGATCTCCAGCGCGTTCTCGCTGGTCAACGCCTCCTCGTGGACCCTGACCTCGACGTTGGGGTTGATGTCCTTGATCTTGTCCCGGGCGCTCTCGACCTTCGGGCGCCCGATGTCGGAGGTGCCGTGGATGATCTGGCGCTGCAAGTTCGACTCGTCCACCACGTCGAAGTCAACGATGCCGATGGTCCCGACCCCGGCCGCCGCCAGATACAGTGCGAGCGGGCTTCCGAGCCCGCCAGTCCCGACGGTGAGGACCTTCGCGGCCTTGATCTTCTTCTGCCCGTCGAGGGCGACCTCGGGCATGATGAGGTGTCGGCTGTAACGGGCTATCTCTTCATTAGAGAGCTCGACCGCCCCGTTGGGCGACTGCACTAACGGTTCGCGCGTCTGCATGCTCTGAAAACCTCTTTGTAGATAATTGGTCTTTGGGGCCTGGTCTTTGAGAGGGCCTAGAGACATCGCCCGCCGGCGATGGAGGGGATGATTGAGAGCTCGTCCCCGTCGGCGACCTCGGTGTCGGGGCCGTCGAGGTAGCGGATGTCTTCGTCGCCCTTGTACACGTTGACGAACGAGCGGAGCTTGCCGTCCCCGGTGTAGAGGTGCTGCTTGAGGTCGGGGTACTCGGTGGCGAGGTTCCCGAGGGCGTCGCCCGCGGTGCCGCCGCCGACCTCGACCTGCGACTCTCCGCCGGTGTACTGCCTCAAGGGCGTTGGGATCTTGACCTTCGGCATGAGACTCTCCTTCTCTCCTTAACCTACGATGGGTTCTTCGTCGTAACCGGAACGGTCGTCTTTCAGGAGCCACGAGCGCATGTCCTGCACGCTCTCCTTGCCGACGGAGGCTATCACGTAGGAGTAGCTGGGCCAGGCGTGGTTCCGGTCGTACTCGGACGGCTCCGCCGGGTGGTCGGGGTGGGAGTGGTAGAAGCCGAGCAAGCCCATCTCCCGCTCCTCGGCCCGCTCCTCGAACTCCTTGATCTTCAAAGGCTCGATCAAAAAGCGC
>JALZNL010000069.1 GCA_030857715.1 Actinomycetota bacterium
CACCGGCCGTCTATCTCGCGCCAGCCGATGTGGGCGTAGAGGTGGCGCAGGGGGACGTCTCCGGAAAGCATCTGTATCGCCGCCCGGGCGTGGTCTCGGGTGCCGAATCCCGGCTGTACGATGGCGGCGGCCCCGAGGTGCTCCGCGGGCCACCCCATCCCGGAGAACCGCTCCGCCGGGACCGAGAACGTCGACCGGCGGCCGCGGAGCTCGGCCTCGATCTCGAACGAGCGCCTCTGCTCGGCCCCGTCGTCCTCCACGACGTCGCCCACGATCCTCGCCGTAAAGTTCGTGAGCGGGGTGTCGATGGGCCCCTCCCTCGTGGGCTTCTCCAGCACGATGCCGTGGGACGTCTCGCGGTAGGGAACCGGCGGCGCTTCGTCCTGCTCGCGCGGGGGCTCCCGCAGCTCGGTCGTGGCGAGCGCGATGAGGTCCTCGACCGAGTTGCCGGCGGCGAGGTAGTCGTCCACGCCCTGCTTGGTTCCGTCCTCGCCGTGGGGCAGGTAGATCAGTTCTACTCTCGCCATCACTTCACCTCCAGAAAACCCTTGAGCCGCGTCAGGGCCGCGTGGACCTGCGGGTTGAGCATGACGTCGCTGTCGAAGACGATGTAGACCTGCCGAACGCCGTTGAGGGCGACGTGCTCCCACTCCGGCAGCGCCACCGTGCCGCCGCGCTCGTTGGTGCCCCGCCAGCTCCAGACGCCGAGCAGCGTTACGACGCAAAGGCCACGGCTAACCAGGGCGTCGCCCTTCTTGACCCCTTCCGTGATCCAGAGCGGGGTGGAGGGGTCTGCCAGCATCCCGCGTGCGAAGGGGTGGACGTCGAGGGTCATGCGCGAGCCCTTGGGCATCTCGTACTTGACCGGTTTGCCGTTGCTGCCGATGCGCGGCATGTCCGAGCGGAACTGGTAGTTGACGATCTCCCCTCGCGGAGAGTGGACCGGGATCAAGAGCCCGGGGGGGTGCATTGGGCGTCGGAGAAGCCGAGCCTCTTGAGGTCGGCCTTCTTCTCGACGGTCCGGTAGCCGCGGGCCTTCACGACCCCTTCGGAGATGCTCGATTCCAGGAGCAGCATCCGTTGATGCTCCTGGCTCAGGAGCTCCCCTAGATCCGAGGTCGGATCGGACGAGGCGGGGCCCGGATGGCCGTTATCGGTTGGTTCTTCGGCTAGGTTATTGAAGGTATCGACGGCCGGGCTTGTAGCGCCGAGCCTGTCATTGTACTTTCGCACAGGTGTCTCCTTTAGTGACCGTGTGATGATCGGTAGCGTAGGGGGCATTCCTTGGACCGCGGCGTTAGGGCGCCGCGGTCCTCACTGTTGGCCGCTCATCAGCTCCTCGGGGTCCACCCCGAGCGCGCTGGCGATTCTAAGTATGGTCCGCGGGTAACCTCCTCTCCTAAGTGACTCGAGCTGCTGGACGCTGGTGTGCGCCACGCCGGCGAGCTCTGCGAGCCGCCTCTGCGTCAGCGCCTTACGGCGGCGTTGGACGGCGAGCCCGGGCAGCGGCGTGCCGCGACCCTCCGTGCGCCCTCGTCCTCCTCCGGTCGTCATGCTGATCTCTGCATGGTTCGTGCTCCTTGTTCGCAAGACCTCCTCTCCTTAACTAGGTGCGTAACCGGGTCCAAGCCGCTCTCGTTAATTAAGCCTCGTATGCAAGCAAGGCGCTTCCTACTCCTCCGAGACGCCCCTCCGATGGGGAGCCACGGAATTCGTCTTGGCTTCGTCCGCATCGTCGACGGCGGCGGTCGGTTCCCGTTCGTGACGATCTAGGACAAAAGCGTAGGCCGCCGCGAGCGCAGCGAGCTCCCCCTCCGGGGTGGCATCCTCGCGCGGGACGTAGACCACGCGCGGAGCATCGGCCGCGCCACGTCGTGCGCGCCGGTCATCGGGATTCCTGGCTTCCGTACCCACACAGGAACGGTGCCTTTTGCGTGATTAGATGGCTATAGGTTTAGGCAGGGTCTTAGAGGGGGGTCCTGTCTGGCGGCGGGAGGCGCAACCGCCTGAGCCTCGCGATTTCTTTCGCGGGGTACAGCTCCGCCAGGGAGGGGTGTTTATTCGCCATCCAGGTGTGTATCTGACGGTCTGTGTGGCCCATCTCGACGCGGGGAGCGACTAGGTTCAGCGCCACCCAATGGTCCAGATCCGGGATCCCCGCGGGGAGATGGCCCCGGACGAGCTCTCCGTCGCGGAGCTTGGCGCCGCGCACGAGCCTGGCCAGCCTCTCGGCGTAAGTTCTCAGGGTGGCGGGTATGGCTCTGTCCGAGTAAAGCTTCCCCTTGTCCACCGAACGGGGGTCCGGGTGGAGCGCGTTTAGCAGGTCGTCGACCGACCCGTCCGCCTCCTCGCTCAAGACGGCGTGCACGGCGATCAGCGGGACCAGCCCCTCCCAAGGGTTCGGCCCGGCGCCCTGGGGCACAACCGGGTCTATCGGGACGCGGATCGCGTCCTCGCTCGGGTCTTCGCCCCACGCCTCGCAGAGCGCGACCCACCGCTCGTCCGAGACGCTGCCGTCCTCGCGTACCTTCAGATGGTCTTCCTTGCAATGGATGTCCCAGTCCTCCCCCGCCCAGGACCACCAGACGAACCTCCCGGCCTTGAGCTGCTCCCCGACCTGGTACTGCTCCCTCAGGTCGGGCAGTTCTTCGAGGTACTGCGCGAGACGCTCGAGGTCTTCACGGAACAAGTCCACTGCACGATCGGCGGGGGGCAGCTCCACCTCGTCTCCCGTGCCGCGCGCCTTTCGTCCCTTCTTGTTACGCTTCCCTCCGCCCCGCGTCCCTGCCGGCTCACCTTCTTCGTCGGGCCGCGCCACCCAACCGGGGATCCCCCACGATTCGAGCCGCTCGTACATGGCTTCCCTGAGGGGTTCGCCGTCCTCGTCCACGAAGCCCAGTTCTTGGGATATCCGATCCTCAGTGAGTTCGCCCCGTGACCGGAGCAAGCAGAGCTTCGCGAGCTGTTGGAGGGCCCGGTTCCGTTCTTCGCCCGCAAGACGCTTCATAGCTTTAGTCTCGACGCAGGATGTCCCGCCGGGGACGCCCTACGCCGTACCTCCTGTCGCCTCGTACCCGTGCGTATTCTATCGACCCGGGGACGCTTCCTCGAGAGGAGAAGCGATCTGGCGAGCGATGCTGAGCAGGAGCCGCCTGTCCCTCGGCCCCATCCTGATGACCTCGCCCAGAATCTCTCGCGCCGTCCCGTCCTCTAGGGCCGCCGCGAGCGCGGCGTCCGGGGCCTGGTCCTCGCCTCCCCCGCCGAACCACAGCTGGGGCGGGAAGCCCATCGCCTTTGCTATGGCCTCGAGCTTGGCGAGGCCCGGGTTCTCTATGCGTCCCTTCTTGAGGTTCGCCACGTACGAGCGGCCCACCGCCCCGCCGGTGGCGTTCTCCAGGTCCTGCCCGCCCCACTCCGAGCCGTCGGGCCTGCGGTAGAGGGCGAGCAGCCTGAGGAACCTCTCGGAAACGTGTTCCTTGCCGCCCATCATCCTCCCCGAGACACTCGTTTCGTTTCTTGCCGACCCGTACAAGATACTACACGGCGTTTGTCGACCACGGTCTCGCCACCGCGGGCGTGGGGCGCGGCGGGTGGGGTAAGGATGCTCGCGTGGGCTGGGAGCAGGACCACTACGACGTCTACGAGGCGGCCCGCTTGCTGAACATTTCCCCGGCGCGGGTCCGCCAGATGCTGCGCGCGGGCGAGCTCCAGGGCGAGAGGGGCAGGCCGCTCGTGGAGGGCGCCGACGTCCTTGGCACGGTCCCGGAAGCCCACCCCTCGCGGCGCCCTCGGCGTGCCTCGGCCATCCGTAATCTCGCATATCCATACATCGGACAAGCTTCTGTCGCGGCCGCTCCCACTCGGGGAGGCCGATTTGGGCGAATTGGGCCCGTTCGGGCCGGGGTTATGCGGGATCCCGGATGCGAGCTTCGGGGAATCGCCCTTCCACGCACTCCGGTGAATAGAGCCTGGATCTGGCGGATCCTTCTCAGCCCCGGGCCACCGGGCCCATGACGTCCTCGTCGGGCTCCGCGGGCTCGCTCGGCACCGAGGAGCCTATGACAGCCACGTTGCCCGTCGTCTCGAGCACCACGGCGGCCACCGACCCCAGGTTGGGGTGGCCGCCCTCCCGGACCTTGGCCAGGACGTCCTCGCGCGTCATGCGCTCGGCCCTTAGGTTCTCCTCGAGGAAGCGCGACCCGTCGTAGAGCAGGCGGGGCGTGTTGGTGGTGATCCGGTAGAAGAGCGCGCTGCGCGAGGAGGCGTAGGCCACCGCCCACTGCAGGGCGACGAGCGCCGTGAGCCCGGCGAGGCCGGTGGTGAGGGCGATGCTCTTGGAGATGATCGTGGAGCCGACCATGGTCCCCATGGCCACCGTGCTCACGAAGTCGAAGATCCTCGCGGTGCCCACGGTGGTCTTGCCCGCGAGGCGCAGCACCAGGACGGCGTATGGGTAGAGTACCGCCGCCTCCACGAGCGCTCCTGCCATGCTACCCCAACCGCCGAACAGCCCCAGGTCCACCCGCCTACCTCCTCCTCGTCCCGCTCGCCCGGTGCGCCGTGGTAGCGCCGGGCACGCATAGGCGCGCAACGATCCGCGGCGTCGCGAGCCGCCTGGCTCGCCCGCTCACGCCTTGTCCGTCTCGCCCACGGTCGCCGCCACGGCTACCGTCCGGAGCAGGTCCTCGGTGGACATGTCGCGCACCCGGAAGACCTCCCCGCCCGCGCTCACCCGCGTGTCCATGCCGTCGGAGTAGGGCATCTCCACCCTACAGGGGACGCCGTCTAGCGCCTCCCTGGGGACGGGGAGGGCGTCGTTGTGCACGAGCAGGTGGGGCCCGAAGCCCGCGAGCTCCAGCTCGGCCTCCTCCGGGGAAGCGGCCCTCACCTCTAGGTCGGGGCGGGCGCGTTGTACCGAGGCCGCCACGGACTCGCGGTACACACGCGGCGAGACGGTTACCAGTACGCGCATGTCGTGCTCCTGATCGGGAAGGCGGGCTAGACGCGTTGTACCCGCCGGGGTGGACACCCAAGCATGCGAAGTTTGGAGAATCTTCCTTCCACGCACTCCGGTGAATAGGGCAGGGTCGCGCTAGCGTTGGCCCTGAGCACCGGGGGGCGGCCCGAGTATCTCGATGCCGTGCTGTTCCTGGGCGGCCCCGACCTTCTCCATGTCGATCAGGCCCTCCGGAGGAAGGACCCGCTCCCGCGCCGGCTCTCCTGCGGCTCGCATGAAGCGCTCGTGCTGGGGGGTGGTGAGGTCGAGCCACCGTGCGGTTTCGGAGGCTACCCGGAAGGCGTGCACGACTCCTCCGGGGATGTGGACGAACGCGCCCGCGGGGGCCGGTGTGGGGTGGTCGCCGTCTTCGAGGTAGACGGTGATCTCCCCTTCTATGACGTAGAAGGACTCGTCGTCCTCCCTATGGACGTGAAGCGGCGTGGCCATCCCCCTGGGAGCGGCCTGCTCGACGAGCGCGAAGCGACCCCCGGTCCGCTCGGCGGTGGCCTTGAAGGTCGCGAGGGTCCCGAAGAACCAGAGGGCCTCTCCGTCCCCCGAGCCGAGCGCGTAGGGGGTGAGGTTGGTGTCCATGCCCTTCTCCTTGTCCTTTTGGAAGGGAGGGAGCCTTGAGCGCCGCCCCGCCGTGGGTTGGTATCGCTCGTAGCGTATCCCCTGTCCGAGCAAGGCGGATCACCCAAAAGGACTAGTTGTTGAAGACTCCTCGACGAACTTCCGAGAACCCCCTCGGGGCGAAGTTCCGAGGATGAGCCTTCCACGTGGTTACATGTCCGCGGCGCAAGCGCGTACCTGCTAGATTAGCGCCAGCTCTACCTTCGGTTCCTCACCCAGCTTGGCGTGAAATCGCAGCTCCACTGGCTGGGTGTTTCTGACCTCACGCGTCGGCCTGGACGCCGCCCCAGTCCATGAGCATCCCGGCGCGCAAGACCTCCGTGTCGGAGCCTTCGTCGCGGGCGGCGCGCAGGAAGGTGTTGAAGGTCAGGGTGCCCTTGGGGTCGCCGGAGAGGTAGACGGTCTCGACCGGGAAGGCGTCGAAGACGTCGAGAAAGCCGCCGATATGGTCGGCGTCGGGATTGCTGACGACGATGCCGTCGAGGTCGCGCACGCCCCGGTCGCGAAGAAAGTCCACGATGTTCGGGCCCTCCTCGGCCCTGCCGGCGTCGATCAGGTAGCCCTCGCCCCCGGCCTGCACGAGCACGCTGTCGCCCTGGCCGACGTCTATGAAGCTCACCGAAAGGGAGCCGGAAGGCGGAGGGTCCGCCCCACCGGACGAGGCGGGCAGGCCGGGAACCCGGCAGGCCGCCAGCGGCAGGACCAGGGCGAGCAGAGCGGCGGCGAGGAGGCGTCCGCGGGACGATCCTAAAAGGGCGCGAGGAAGGGGCGGCCTCGGCGATCTCTCCAGTTTCCGGACGGTGCCTGCCGTGGGACCTCCCCGCCTCGTTTGGGATCGGGTCGGTATACGTCACGTTGCGTTATTTTCTTTAACGAAACCGAGGCCGCCGCGAGAACGGTCCCGGACGGTGACGCGGCGAAAGGCCGGCTCGGCACCGGCACGAGCGTTCTCGAGAGTACAGGGTCTTAGACTGCAGTTCCTGACAACCCCTCTGGTGCGGGATGGTGTTTACCGGACGGCGACCGTCCGGCTACTCGCGGCCCTCGGGGGTGAGGCGGTTCAATCTGGCAAACTGCCCGTACTCTTTCCTGGCGGCTTCGTTGTACGACAACGCCGCGTCCTCTTCCTTATCGAAGTAGCCCAGGTGCCGTCCCTTTATTGCGGCAGTCCATTTCTTAGCATCCTTCCTCCAGTATACGCCCAGATGTCGCGACGACTTTTGTTTCCAGGGACGGCGATTCTGCACGTTGCCGTGGTGAGTGCAGGACCGAAGGTTAGCTCGACGGTTGTCGAGCGTGTTGCCGTTAACGTGGTCTACTTCATCGCCTTCTGGCATAACCAGACGGTGCAGGTACAGCTTCTTTTCGACAGACAGACTTGTGACAACGTAGCCACCGCGTGATAAGTGCCAGCGATATCCGCCGACCTTCGGGTAATCCTCTTGATCTATGAGAGCCGTCTCTCCTTCACCGTATTTGCCGACCAACGGAATAGCCGCGCCTTCGTCCGTCGTTAGAGCAGCTTGCGTGGGTCGTCGAACGTGATGGTTGCGAATGTACCGTAGCGGTTCTCCCTTGATCCACCCGGATGCGCTATCCGTGCGTGGTGCGATCTTGGTTCTTTCCCCACAACCACAAAGGCAATAGCCGTAAGGAACGCGAGACTCCTCCAAGAGCTACCTGCCTCCTTCCAGACGGTGAGGACGCGGGTGTTACCAGTACCACAACAATGTTCTTCTATTTAAAGGCTAGTAATCCGGGTTGGGGCTTAGCCGGTCGATCCACTCGTCGGCCTCCGCGCGGGTCAGGTCCGTGAGCGGCTTGCCGACGCGGCCCTCCAGGCGCTCGACGCCGCCGTCGCCAGCCCACTCGACGGCCAGAGTCCTGAGCAGGTCCACCTGGCTCTTGCGCGCCTTCGCCCCGGCCCTGCTCCCACCGCCCTTGCGGGCGGCCGGGGCCGGGGCAGCCTCTTCCGCCTGGCCGTTCAAGCTGCCCGCGTCCGTGCTGGCGTCCGCCTCCGCGGCTGGCTCCTCCGCAGGCGCGTTCCGCCGGGCCCTCTGTTGCTCGTCCTGACCTTCGGCCTGGCCCTGGCGTCCATCCTGTCGGGGACTGGAGCCCCGGATCGGCGTCGGCCTGGCCCCGGACCTGGCATTGGCCCCGTCAGAGCCGCGCGACTGCCTGCCGTAACCGGCTGAGGTTGGGGGCGCGTCGTCGCCTTCCGATAGCTCTTCGAGGGCGGTGGCGCCGACGTTGACCGCGTCGCGGAGGGCCCTCGCTTTGGCCCTCGTCTCGGCCATCCGGATGACGTGTGGCGCAATGTTCCGCCCGACGTTCTCGGGGGAGGCGTCGCCTATGCCGGAGAACTTCCGTCCGTCCTCCATCTCGCAGACGGCCTTCACGATCGCGACGTTGCCGTTCTCCGAATCGGGGACCTGGAGGAGCTCGGTGTCTATGCCGCGCAGACCCTGGCTGTGCGCCTCGTCGAGGAGGCCCTGGAACAGGACGTATTGTTTTCCCTGCCGAGTAATCATGAACTCATCTCTCACAGGCCGCGCCTCACTTCGGCCTCGCGATAGTCCTCGCCTTCGAGGGAGATCCAATCGCACATCGAGATGATCCTGCTGGCTGTCCTCTCGCCTAGCTGGGCGGCGAGGTCCTTGGGTCCCGTGTTGGACGTGAAGATGGTCGGCAACTCCTCCCTGTAGCGGTGGTTGACGATCACGAAGATGCGCTCCCTGACCCAGTCGTTGGCCCGCTCGGCCCCGAGGTCGTCGAGCAGCAGGAGGTCAGCGTTCTTGACGGAGTCCATCCACTCGTCGATGTTCCGCCCGGGATTGTTGTACGTCCCGCGCATGTTGTCCAGAAGCTCCGGCACCGTGACGAAGAGCGAGGGCACGCGCTTGCGCGCCATGATCTCGTTCATCACCGCAACCGCAAGGTGGGTCTTCCCCGTTCCTACATCTCCGACGAAGTACAGGCCGTGCCCGGTACTCTGATTCTCTTCCCAATCCTTGAGGTACTCCTGAACCTTCTCCATGGCCCTCGCGGCGGCGGGGCTGACGTAGGGCTTGTAGCTGGTGAGGGTGTAGCCCTTCATGCGCTTACTGAGGCCGCTCCTCTCTTTAAGGGCGCCGACGCGGGCGTTGCGGCGCATGAGCTCCCACTCGCGGCGGTCGTTCTTCTTCTCGCACTCGGGGGTGCAGGGATGGTAGTACCACTCGCCGCCCTTGCCGTA
>JALZNL010000510.1 GCA_030857715.1 Actinomycetota bacterium
CGGGGCCCAGGGCGAGCACAAGCTCGCGCGCGGCTTCCTACCGACGCTCACCTACAGCGCCCACGACCTCAGGCACCCGGCCTTCAGGCAGGCCATCGGACGGTTCGTCGAAGAGGAGAAGGAGTACCTCGACCACGCCGTCGAAGAGTACTCCCGGCACGACCCGTACAAGGTTTGAGCCCGTAGCGACGAGCCAGGTACGGGCGTCAGGTTGCTCGGCCTCGTGGACGTCTTCGAGCCGTCATCGCGGGAAGAGCCCGTCAGGACGGAACGCGGTGGGACCGGGTCTCGGCGTACCGTCTTCTTACCCGCGGTTCCGGGTCAGGGCCCAGAAGATCAGGCCCCAGGCCGCGCCGTAGACGGCGTGGTCCAACACAGGAAGCAGGACCTTGGGCGTACGCTGGGTCCAGGGCGCTCGGTGGACGCCGGCGAGCGGCAGCCAGCTGGCCCACCCCGCGCCCCAGGCGAGTAGCCCCAGTGAGGAGCCAACGGCGGCCTCCTCGCCCTTGCCCCCGCTCTCCCGGCGCAGGAGGCCGAAGGCCCCCCGGTGCCAACGCCGTATGCGACGTGCGCGACCGCGGCCAGGGCCCGCCGGGTTCCGGGAGAGAACCCATCCGCCGCGAACACCTCTTCGACCCGGTCCACCACCTGCGTCGGGGCGGTATCGAAGACCAGCCCGGCCCTCTTCCACGCCTCGCGCAACCCCGATAGAATGAGCGTGGTACCCGCCCCACCGAGCATCCCTGCCATGATCCTGCCCCTCGCGTCCACGCGTGGCCTCCTTACGTACCGATTGAACACCGCCTCCTATCGTACCCGTCGTAGCATACTCCCACCCGGGCACGCCCGGGGAGGCGCGGCCCTCCCCGGGACATCCTAGCGTCTGACGGCCGCGTGCAGGATCTCCAGGAAACGCTCGCGGGAGGCACTCGTGACGACCTCGACGTTGGGTTCGCGGCCGGTGACATTCAGGTGGTCCACGACGGTCTGGCCGCGGCTCCAGGCCCCGCCCGTCTCGACGGCGACGAAGAGGCTCCTGGTCTCGGTGGCGACGGCGGGGTCCAGGGCGATGGCCATCGTTATGGGGTCCGGCAGGTCGAAACCGGCGAGGTGCGTGTTCTCCCTCGCCCACGCGTCGAGCACGCGCTGGATGTCCACGCAGAACTCCGCCAGGGGCGTACCGATGCCCCTCAGTCGGGCCGAGTCTTCAGGGGCAAAGACCGCGTACTCGCAGGAGATGTCCCAGCCGACCATCGTCAGCGGCATCCCCGACTCGAAGACCACCTTCGCCGCCTCCGGGTCGGCCCAGATGTTGTACTCGGCTACCGGGGTCACGTTGCCGGGGCCCCGGCCCGTGCCGCCCATCATCACGCAGTCCTTGACCTTGCCCGCGATGGACGGGTCTTTCAGGAGTGCCAGGGCCACGTTCGTCAGCGGGCCGAGGGCGACCAGGGTCAACTCCTCGGGGCTCGCGTCGATCTTCTCGATGAGCACGTCCACCGCGTGACCCGGTGCGGGCTCGCGGCCCGAGAGCGGCAGCCCTATGTCCCCCATGCCGTCGAGCCCGTGGACCTCCTGGGCGTCCACGAGGGGATAGAGCAGCGGCGTCTGTGCGCCGCGGAAGACCGGGACGGTGGAGCCGCAGAGCTCCAGGGTGTAGAGGGCGTTCTGCACGCCCTGATCCAGCGGCACGTTGCCGGCGACGACCGTGACGGCATCGACCGTCACGCCGGGGTGTTTCAGGGCCATGATGAGGGCGACCGCGTCGTCTGAGCCTGTGTCGCTGTCTATGAGGAAGCGGCGCAAGGGTCGCGGCTACTCTTTGCGGTACGGCTTGCCGACGGCGGCTGGGGCTATAGCGCGCCCGCCGAAGCCGGCGAGGACCACGATGGTCAGGACGTAGGGGATCATCTGTATGAACTCGTTAGGGATGGCCTCGGGCGGCACCCTGATGGTGAGCGCCCCGCCAAACCCGAAGAGAAGCGCCGCCCCGAAAGCGCCGACCGGGTGCCAGCGGCCGAAGATCATGGCCGCCAGGGCTATAAACCCGCGCCCGGCGGTCATGCCCTCGGTGAAAGAGGAGAGCAGGCTCATCGAGAGGTAGACGCCTCCGAGAGCCGCGAGCATCCCGGAGAGCGCGACCCCGTAGTAGCGCATCCTGGCGACGCTCACACCAGCCGTGTCAACCGCCTCAGGCACCTCGCCCGTGGCCCGCAGGCGCAGGCCGAAGGGCGTCCGGAAGAGGACGAAGAACGTGATCGGGACCATCACGTACATCAGGTAGACGAGCAGGCTCTGGTCGAACAGAGCCCGGCCTACCACGGGGATCTGGGAGAGCAACGGGATCGCTATGGGATCGAACTTCTCCACGTCCGGCGAGGTGCCGCCCTGGCCGAAGACGATGACCATCAAAAAGGCCGTCCCGCCCAAAGCGAGCAGGTTGATGGCCGTGCCCGAGATGATCTGGTCAGCCTCGAACGTCACGCACATGACCGCGTGGATGAGGGCGAAGAGAAGCCCAGCCCCCACAGCGAAGAGTAAGCCTACCCAGACGGTCCCGCTCAGGAACGCGCCGACCACCCCGGCGAAGGCGCTTATGAGCATGAGCCCTTCGAGCCCGATGTTGACGACCCCGCTCCGCTCGCTGAACATCCCGCCCAGGGCGGCGAAGACGAGCGGCGTCGCGTTCCGGATGGTGGCCGCGAGGACCGCGCCGATGGTCACCAGGATCTCGTCCACTACGACCCTAGCCCCCTCTCCAGGCGCGTCCC
>JALZNL010000511.1 GCA_030857715.1 Actinomycetota bacterium
CGTCGTCGGCGCTCGCCTCGTAGAAGACGGCGCGCGGAACGACCCCCGCTGTCAGGAGTGGCGGCACGAGCATGCCCGCCCCCCGCTTCGTGACGGGCCGCGGAACCGGCCACCCGGAACCGCCCAACGCGGCGTAAAGCGAGAGCCCGGCCACGAGCTCCGCCCCCCGGACGAACCCCCCGCCGCTGGCCGCCACAAACGGTAGCGGGCGCACCAGGTGCGGGGCGATGCGCGAGCAGAGGGCGTTCCGTTCCCGCGAGGCGGCGCGAACGAGCCGCAGCTCTCCCCTCCGCAGGTAACGCAAGCCCCCGTGCACGAGACGGGCGGAGGAACCAGATGTGGCACCCGCGAAGTCCCCGGCGTCCACGAGCGCCACCCGCAGGCCCGCGCGCGCCGCCTCGTAGGCCGTCCGGCAACCGACGATGCCACCTCCGATCACGAGCAAGTCGAACACCTCGGAGGCCAGCCGCTTCAGGGATCTCTCCCGCAACCCGCCGCCGACATCCGCGCCTTCGCCGATCAAGCCGGCGCCTTCTCGACGCCGTGGTCCGCAACGGCCAGCTCGTCGACGGCTTTGGCGAGCCGGTCGATCTCTCTTCCGGAAAGACCGGAATGAGCCGGGAGAAAGACGGTCCCGGCCATCATATCGGCCGCCTCGACAGGCTCCAGCTCCCCGTCCGGCGGACGCAACGCGACGATGCTGCTCGTCGCCCGGCTCGCGTCGAAACCGCGTCGCCGAAGGCCCTCTACCAGGTCTTTCGGCTCACGAACAAACACGGGGAAGAGCCAGTAAGTCCGCCCGGAACAGCCGGCGCCGGGCCTGACGACACGAGGACCGAGCGCGTCCGACAGGCGTTCGCCCGCCGCAGTTCGGGAGGCCAGTCTATCCGGGTCGAAGCGCTCCAGACGGCGGCAGAGAAGGGCGAGCAAAGGTGCGGATGGCCTGCGCCGGACTCGGCGCATGAGATCCTCCTCCGATGTTCCGGCGGGATGCGACTTCGTCAAGGATTGCAGCATGCCGTCGAGGTCCACCCCGGGCCGCGCGACGGCCCGCACCAGTCCGCCGTAAACCCTGGGCCGGGAAGCGGCCAAGATAAGGAGCCCCTTGAACAGCCTGCCCGCGTGCTCGCGCCGACCCTGCGCCGGGTAGGCTGCCTCCATCCTCCGCATCCGCGCGAGCACCGCGCCGTCCCGCACCCGCAAGATGGCGCCCCCGAAGGCGGTCGCCGTCTTGAGCGTCCCGAAACTGTACATGGATACGTCGGCCTCCGGATGGCCGACTTCGCCGGGCCCCGCAAAAGCCTGGGCGCAGTCTTCCACCAGCGAGAGCCCGTACTCGGCGCAGAACCGGGCGGCGCAACCGAGATCCACCCGGCCGCCGAAGAGGTGGGCCACAACCACAGCCCTCGTGCGCGGCGAGAGCGCCGCCTCCAGTGACCCCAGCCGGGGCGCAAGCGTCTCCGGGTCCAAGTCCACGGGAACCACCCGCAAGCCATGCAGGCGGGCGATGCGCGCCATCTCCGGATGGGTCACGGCCGACACGAGGACCTCGTCCCCCTCCCGTACACCCGAAGCCCTCAGCCATAGGTCCCACCCCGTCCGAACCGAGAGGCAGACCATCCCATCTCCCCTCGCCCGACACAACTCCAGAACCCGCGCCACGAGCTGCCCCCGACGCCACCACCCCGCGCACGCCACCACCCCGAAAAAAATATCCCCCAACGACACGTCCAACCGATGACGAACGTGCACCACGCCTCCCGTCCTCCATAGTCCCGCACATCCACCTTTACTTACACCGTAAGATAACATGATGATCTGGCATGAGCAAGACACCTGGTTCGGTGATTCGGCGTACGGCTTGCGGAGAGATTGACATTGTGAAGAGTGTCTTCGGCGGCCGGGAGTCGGTCCCCGGTTCACTCTGATCGCCGGGGGCCGAGGTCGGCGAGGGCCGCGGCGTTCCGCCACCTCTACCTGCGGTGCCCCTCCCAGCCCAGGCGGGCGAGGAGGGCTGCGGTCATCGCGGCGGTGGCGCCCCAGATCTCGCGCCGCGGGCCCCCGACGGCGAAGACGGGGACCTCGTAGTCCCGGCCGTCGCGCCGCCAGAGGGCCTTGCGGAAGGTCTCAGGGGCGAGAAGTTCCTTGAGGGGTACCGTGAAGATCTCTTCGACCTCGTCGGGGGCGATGACCATCTCGGCGCCGGGCGGCAGGAGGCCGACGAAGGGGCTGACCCGGAAGTTGGATGGCGGTATGTACATCTCCTCGAGCTCACCCACGATCTCAACGAGGTCGCGGCTGAGGTCAATCTCTTCTTCCGCCTCGCGCAAGGCCGTCTCGAGCAGGGAGGCGTCTGAAGGCTCCATGCCGCCGCCGGGGAAGGAGATCTGGCCCGCGTGGTCCTGGAGGTCCGCCTTTCTGACCGTGTAGACGAGGTGAAGCCCCTCCGGCTCCGCCAGCACCGGCACCAGCACCGCCGCCCGCCGGGAGTCCGTCCCCGGGGGAGGAACCCGCCCGCGCCTCTCCCCCGTCTCCAGGTCCACCGGCGAAAAGCTCTCGTAGACGTCGCGCCAGCCTGGCAGGGGCTCGGCGAGGACGGACCGCAGCCACTCAGCGGCCTCCCGCCCTCCCCACTCCCCCGTGTCGCGCGCGTCGTACATCGCTCCGGGGATGATAGCGCACCGGGACGCCGGGTCAGTCGGCGATGTTCATTTAGGCGAGCACCTTGGTCGGCGCGACGCGGACGAGGAGCTCGCCGGGGACGGCGT
>JALZNL010000070.1:0-5444 GCA_030857715.1 Actinomycetota bacterium
GACATGGTCCCCGGCGTGCTCTGCCCCTTGAAGGCGCTCGTGCCGCTCATGCCCCCCGCCTCAGGCCGCTCGCGAGGTCGAGGACGCGGGAGACTACTTCTTCCAGATCGAGGGCGGTGGTGTCGAGGACGACGGCGTCGGGGGCGGGCTTGAGGGGCGAGACCTCGCGCTCGGAGTCCTGGCGGTCGCGGCGCGAGATGGCCTCTCGGATGCGGTCGAGCTCACCTTCGCGCCCGGTCTGCCGCGCCCTCCTGCGCGCCCGCTCTTCCGGGTCGGCGGAGAGGAAGACCTTGAGCTCCGCGTCGGGCAGGACGACGGTGCCTATGTCCCTACCCTCGACGACGGCCCCACCCCTCTCCCTGGCCTCGTCCGCTGCTGTCCGCTGGACCGGGAGCAGCACCTCCCGGAGCCCGGGGTTGGCGGAGACCTTCGAGGCCGCCGCGGCCACCTCGGGCGTGCGCAGGTCGGGGTCCGGCACGCGCCGGCCGTCGATGCTGGCGCCCTCGGGGTGGAGGCCGATCCTGCGCGCGAGATCCGCTATCTTCGGCCCGTCGGAGAGGTCGGCGCCCTCGCGGAGGGCGAGCAAGGCGGCGGCCCGGTAGGCCGCACCCGTGTTGAGGTTGACGAGGCCGAGCCGCCCGGCGACGTGCCGCGCGACGGAGCTCTTCCCGCTCCCGGCGGGCCCGTCTATGGTTACTAGGATCCCCTTCATCGACGGAGAGAGTATAGCCGAAAGACCCCGCCGCTCACTGAAGCCCTTCGAGCGCCCGGAAGTACCCGGGAAAGGTCTTGGTCACGCAGCCGGGGTCCGCTATTGTGACGGTCGGCCCCGGTGCCGCCAGCCCGGCGACGGCGAAGGACATCGCCATCCGGTGGTCCCCGTAGGTCTCGACGACGGCCGGCCGCAAGGGTCCTGGCGAGATACGGAGCCCGTCCTCCCACTCCTCGACCCCCACGCCGAGGCGCGCGAGCTCCGTGGCGACGGCCGAGAGGCGGTCCGTCTCCTGGTGGCGGGTGTGGCCGACGTTGGTGATGGTCGTCGGTGAGGAGGCGAAGGGGGCGATGGCGGCCAGCGTCATCATGGTGTCCGAGAAGGCGCCCATGTCCACCTCAACGCCCCGCAGACGTTCGGGTCCCCGGACCTCGACGTGGTCTTTGCCGAGGTCGACCGCGCACCCCATCCGCTCCAGGACGCCCGCGAAACGCAGGTCACCCTGGGAAGATCCGGAGCCGAGGCCCGGCACCCGCACGCGCCCCCCCGTGACGGCGGCCAGCGCAAGAAAATACGAGGCGGCCGACGCGTCGGGCTCGACCTCGAACCCGCCTGCCCGGTACGGGCCGCGACCCACCGTGAGATGCGCGAACCCCCCGGACGCCTCGACCTCGACGCCGAAGCGGCGCATGACGTCTAACGTGATCCCGACATAAGGCCAACTCTCCCGGCCCTCGACGTCCAGCTCGACGGCCCGGTCCGCGAGGGGCGCGGCCATGAGCAATCCGCTGACGAACTGGCTGCTCCCGCCGCCGCGCACGACGGTCCGGCCGCCGGGCAACCCGCCGCCGCGCACGACGATGGGGAAACGGCCGTCCTCGTCGTCGTAGTCCACCCCGGCTCCGAGCCCGCGCATCGCGTCCACGAGGTCCTTTATCGGTCGCTCCCGCATCCTGGGCACACCGTCTACGGTGTAGGGCCCGGGCCCGAGCGCGAGCGCCGGCGGCAGGAACCGCGCCACGGTCCCCGCGTTCCCGACAAAGACCCCGACGCCCCCACGCGGTATCCCGCCGGCCCGGCCCACTATCCGCACCTCGCCCGCCTCCTGGTCCGCCCGGACGTCGAAACCCAGGCGCGCGAGGGACTCCAGCAGGTAGTAAGGGTCGTCGGAGAAGAGCGGGTTTTTTATCGTGGAGACACCGTCCGCCAGCGCCGCCACGAGCAGGGCCCTGTTCGTGACGCTCTTGGAGCCGGGCACCGCGACGTCCGCGTCAACCAGGCGGCCGAGCGGGCCTATCTCCAACCTCTCCGGAAACTCGCCACGGACGTCTTCGACGTCGAAGTCCCTGCCCGGCACACCCCTTACAACTCTCACCGCAACGCCTCCAACTCCGCCTCCGTGAGCGGGCGGTGTTCACCCTCGGCGAGGTCCCCAAGCAGTATCGGCCCGACGCGGACCCTGCGCAGCGAGAGAAGGTTCAAGCCGACGGTGGCGCAGGCTCGACGTATTATGCGGTTACGACCCTCGTGGATGGTGATGTTGAGGGTGGTCGTGCGCGGTCGGTTCTGGAGGTTGGAGATGGTCGGCGGGGACATGGGGCCGTCTTCGAGGAGGGGGCCGGCGGCCAGGGCTCTGAGGGCCTCGGTAGGAACAGGATTTTTTAGGGTCAGGCTGTACTCTTTTTCGATCTGTGAGGAAGGGTGGGTGATGCGGTGGGCGAGCAGGCCGTCGTTGGTGAGGATCAGGAGTCCGGTGGTCTCGGCGTCGAGGCGGCCGGCGGGTACGAGGCCGGGGAGCCGGGGCATCAGGTCGGCCACCGTGGGTCGGTTCTTGTCGGGCTCGTCCTTGAGGGTGGTGAGGTAGCCGGCGGGTTTGTTCAGGGCGAAGTAGGAGTGGGTTGGCGGGAGGAGGACCTGGCGGCCGTCGAGCAGGATCTCCTCGTCTCCGGAGACGGAGAGGCCGAGGGCGGCGGTCTCGCCGTTCACGGCGACCCGGCGGGCCTCGATCAGGGCCTCGGCCTTGCGTCTGGACGGGGCCGCGCCCGCCCGGGCGAGAAAGGCCTGAAGCCGCAACTAGCCTTCCTTCTCGTCCGGGACCTCCTCGGAGGAGGTCAGGCGCTCGCGGACGCGGGCGAGCTCCTCCGGCGAGACGAGCGAGTTCAGCGGGGGGAAGTCCTCCCCGGAGCCGGCGTCGGCGGCGGCGAGAAAGGCGTCGGTCACGGCGAGGAGCGCGGGCGAGCCGGGCGCATCCCTGTCGGCACCGGCCTCGGCGAGCAGGTTCCGCTCGAGCAAGTTCCGAACCACCGCGTCGGAGTTCACGCCCCGCACCCGCGAGACCGAGCCCCGGGTCAGGGGCCCGAGGTACAGGGCGCAGGCGAGCACCTCGTGGGCCGCCCCGGAGAGCGGGGCCGGCCTGGCCTCCTCCCTGAAGCGCTCGACGGCGACGGCGCAGGCCGGGTTGGTCGAGAAGACGTGGCCGCCGGCGACGGCGCGCAGGACTATGCCGGAGTCCTCGGGAGAGTACCGGGCGGAGAGGTTCTCCAGGGCTTGCGCGGTCTCCCCCTCAGAGAGCCCCGTGGCGGAGACGAGGTCGTCGAGGCGGACGGGGCGGGCGCTTACCAGGAGGACCGCCTCCACGAGGTGTTCCGGGGCCGGGGTCAACGGTTGGGTTCCAGGGGTTCCAGGGTCAGGGTGCCGAGGGGCTCCGGTTGGATGAGCCTCACGACGCCCTCCTGGGCCAAAGAGAGGGCGGCGGCGAAGGCCACGGCCGAGCGCAGGCGGTCCATGTCGCGGGTCAGGGCCTCGTAGGAGACGGGGCCGCGAAAGAGGCCGGACCGGATCATGCCCGCGAGTTCCTGGAGTGTCACGGTTATGGGGCCGAGGTGCCTGACGGGGGGCTCCACGAGGCGCGAAAAGGCGCGCCGGGCCGCGAGGGTCACCCGGTCGCCCGAGACGCGCAGGCGGCCGGGTTTCGGCGGCAGCGTGTGGGCCGAAGCGTAGTGGCCGGCGGCGCGGGCGAGGCGGTCGCGCAAGTGCTCGGCGGCGCGCCGGATCTTGAGGTACTCCTGCAGGCGTTCGGCCAGCTCCTCAGGGGTGGCCGCGGCGGCGTCCTCGCCGTCGGGCTCCGGTTCCAGGGCCGGCGAGAGGGTGCGGCTCTTTAGCAGGATCAGGGCCGCCGCGGAGCCGGCGAAGTCCGTATCCCGGTCGAGGGCGTTTGCGGCCTCCGGGTCGCGGGAGCCGGCGTAGAGGCCGACGAGCTCGCGAAGGGGGACCTCGAAGATCTCAAGCTCCTCCTTGAGGATCAGGGCCAGAAGCCACTCGTAGGGGCCGGAGTATACGTCGAGCTCTACCGTGAAGTCCGCCAGGGACCGGCCGGTGGACGGCGCGGTCAAAGCGACTCCGAGTGGAGCGGTAGGACGGAGGAGAGCTGGCTGTGGTCGGAGCCGGTCGCCCTGGCCAGGACGGGGTCGACGACCCTGCCTTCTGCGATGGCGGCCCCGCGCGCGAGCCCCGGGTCGGACTTCAGGGCGTCGGCGAGGCCGAGGCCCGCGAGGCGGCGGACGTGGGGCAGGAGCGCGTTGCTCAGTGCCCGGGTGGCGGTGACGGGGACGGCGGCCGGGACGTTCTTGACGCAGTAGTGGATGACGCCGCCATCGACGAAGGTGGGGTCGTCCAGGGTGGTGGGCCTGGACGTCTCGACGCAGCCGCCGTAGTCCACGTCGACGTCCACGATCACGGCGCCGTCTTTCATCCCCTCGACGGTCTCCCGGTCAACGAGGGCCGGCGTGCGGTCGCCGACGACGTGGACGGCGCCTATGAGGAGGTCGGCCCTTAGGACGGCGTCGCGGATGCTTATGGTTGTCGCGGCCAGCGTGGTGACCCCGGGGATGCCGGCGAGCTCCAGCGCGCGCAGCCGGTCCACATCACGGTCTATTACGACCACCTGTGCGCCGAGGCCGCTCGCCATCCTGGCGGCACCCGAGCCGACGATACCGCAACCGAGGACCACGACCCGTCCGGGCCTCACACCCGTGGCGCCCCCGAGCAGGACGCCCCGGCCGCCGGACTGGCGGAGAAGGTAGTGGGCCCCGATCTGGGGTGTGAGGCGGCCCGCGATCTCGCTCATCGGCGTCAGAATGGGCAGCCGCCCCTGCCCGTCCCGCACGGTCTCCATGGCGAACGCGACGCACCGGGAGCCGAGAAGGTCCCGCATGAGGTCCCGGTTGATCGGCAACGAGAGGAAGGAGAGAAGCACGAGGTCTTCCCGAAGCCGCGCCCGCTCCTCCTCCACCGGCCCGTAGACTTTGACGACGAGCTCGGAGTCGTCCCACACCTTCGCGGTATCCCCGATGACCCTTGCGCCGGCCTCCTCGTAGGCCGCGTCGGGGACGCCTGACGCCTCCCCCGCCCCGGCCTCCACGAGCACCCTGTGCCCGGCCCGGCTCAGCTCGTGGGCGGCGTGCGGGGCCAGCGCCACCCGCGTCTCGCCCGGCGTCCTCTCTCTGGTCACGCCTATTCTCACGGCTTAAGATTAACCCGAAGACGGCCGGCGGGCCAACTCCGCCCCGGAGCCCCCCACGCCCCTACGACGGGCTCCAGCCGGGATGGTCCTGCAGAAACTCCCGCAGGCCTTCCTCCTCACCCCGGACGCCGAGGGCCAGCCCCTCGGGGCCTACCGGGTCCCAGATGGGCGCGAGGCGGACCCGGAAACCGGCCCGCCACAGGTCGGTTG
>JALZNL010000070.1:5454-8827 GCA_030857715.1 Actinomycetota bacterium
CCAGGGCCTGCACGAGGTCGGAGCGGAATCCGCGCGGCGGCGCCTCCCGCAGGACGCGCATCTCCAGCACCGCCCCCGAGACGGCCGCGGCATCGGCCACCCGGCGCATCACGCGCTCCAGCGCCCGGCCGAGCCCGCACCCCGTCAAGGCCCTGATGCTTCCGCGCACCTCCAACCGCGTCCCGCAGGGGGACAGCGTCTCCGCCAGATCCTGCCGGAAGAAACCGTCAGGGGCGGTCACCCACGACGGCGGGCGCGACGGCGCCTCCTCCCACTCCAGCACGGCGCGGAAGTCCACGAGACCCGCGGCGCGCGTCGCCACCGTTCCCGCGGGCTGGCCGGTCAGGGTCACGGCGGGGAGCGTCGCCCCGGGCCTCAGCGGGCCGCCTGCTCTCCGGCCGGGATCTCAGCCGGGACGTCCTCCGGGTCGGCGGGCTCTGCCGCCGACGCGCCGCAGGCCGAGACGAAGCCGAAGAAGAGCGGGTGCGGGCGGAGGGGGCGGCTCTTGAACTCCGGGTGGAACTGGCTCCCGATAAAGAACGGGTGGTCCTTGAGCTCGGCGATCTCGACCAGCCGCCCGTCCGGGGAGGTGCCGCTGAAGACCATCCCAGCCTCGGTGAGCGCCTCGCGGTAGGCGTTGTTCACCTCGTAGCGGTGGCGGTGGCGTTCGTAGACGAGATCCGAGCCGTAGACCTCGGCGGCCAGAGTACCGGGCTCGACCTTGCACGGCCAGCGCCCGAGACGCATCGTGCCGCCCATGTCAACACCGACCTGGTCTGGCATGATGTCTATGACCGGGTGCGGGGTGTCCTGCTCGAACTCGGTGGAGTTCGCCATCTCCAGGCCCGCGGCGTTGCGGGCGAACTCTATGACCTCGATCTGCATCCCGAGGCACAGCCCGAGGTAGGGTGTGTCCGTCTCCCTGGCGTAGCGCGCGGCCTCGATCTTGCCCTCGGCCCCCCGGTGCCCGAAGCCGGGAAGTACCAGCACGCCGTCCACGCCGGAGAGGCGCCGCTTTGTGGACTCCCTGTCTTCGAGGACCTCGGAGTCCACCCAGTCGAGCTCCACCTTGAGGCCGTTCGCGCCGGCGGCGTGGCCGAGGGCCTCGACCACCGAGAGGTAGGCGTCCTGGAGCTTGATGTACTTGCCGATGATCGCGACCCGGACCCGCCGCTCCGCCTCCAGCGTTCGGGAGACGAGGTTGCGCCACTCGTCGAGCTCTGCCGGCGGCGCCTGCATCCCGAGCTTCTCCAGGACCAGATCATCCAGGCCCTCCTCGTGCAGGCTTAAGGGGATGGCGTAGAGGCTCGGGGCGTCCTCGGCCGGGATAACGGAGTCGAGCTCCGTGTCGGCGAAGAGCGCGATCTTCTTGCGGATCTCGTCGCTTATGGGGCGGTCGGCCCGGCACACGAGCACGTCGGGGCTTATGCCGATCTCGCGCAGGCGCTGGGCCGAGTGCTGCGTCGGCTTGGTCTTGAGCTCGCCGGCCGCCTCTATGTAGGGCACGTAGGAGACGTGTACGTAGAGTACGTTCTTGCGCCCGACGTCGTTGCGGAACTGGCGGATAGCCTCCAGGAACGGCAGGCTCTCGATGTCGCCGACGGTGCCCCCGATCTCGGTTATCACGACGTCGTTGTCGTGCCCGAGGCGGCCGATCCTGTTCTTGATCTCGTTGGTTATGTGCGGGATGACCTGCACGGTAGCCCCGAGGTAATCCCCCCGCCGCTCCCGGCTTATGACCTCCCAGTACACGCTCCCGGTCGTCACGTTGGAGAGACGGCCCAAATTTTCGTCCAGAAACCTCTCGTAGTGCCCGAGGTCGAGGTCGGTCTCCGCCCCGTCCTCGGTGACGAAGACCTCGCCGTGCTGATACGGGTTCATCGTCCCCGGGTCCACGTTTATGTACGGGTCGAACTTCTGCAGCACCACCCTGTAACCCCGGCTCTTGAGCAGCATCCCGAGCGCCGCGGCGGTCGTCCCCTTCCCGATGGACGACACCACCCCGCCCGTGACGAAGATGTACTTGGTCTCACTCATCCGCACCACACTCCCGATAACGCAACCAACGCCAGGCCCCCTCCTACTGAAAAACCGGATAAACCAGAGGAATTCTCCCGAAGCGACGCCCCGCTGCCACCGGGTGGCGGCCTGAAGAACCCGCGAGCGCATGCTCCGACATCACGGGACACCATATTACCTCTGATGGGCCGGGAATTAAATAGCGCCGGCAGACTTTCTGCCTGGCCGGACGGGGTCGGAGTGACTACCCTATGCGACATGCAGCCCGGCCCCAGATCCAACGGTCCACTCTTCGTCGTCCTCGCGGCTATCCTGTGGGGGACGGGCGGCACGGCCCAGGCGTTAGCCCCCGAGGCCGCGGGCCCCCTCTCCGTCGGGGTCGTGAAGATCGGCATCGGGGGGGCGGCGATGCTGCTGTTCGCCGCCCTGTCCGGGGGTTGGGCGAAGGGCTCGGGCGCGTCGGGGCGTTGGAGGCCCCTCCCCGTCCTCGCCTGCGCGGTGCTGGTCGCCTCCTACCAGGTGCTCTTCTTTACGGGCATCTCGCTTACCGGCGTGGCCCTCGGGACGATCTCGGCCATCGGCAGCCTCCCGGTGTGGGCCGGGCTGATAGACCTCGTTTTCGGGAAGCGGCCCGACGCGCGCTGGCTCGGCGCCACCGCCCTGGCCGTTTGCGGGTGCGCGCTCCTGGTCGGCTCGGGGGGCTCCCTCTCCGTGGAACCCCTCGGGGTGCTGCTCTGCGTCGTCGCGGGCGCCGGGCTGGTCGCCTTCACCACGATCGCCAAAGGGATGCTGGAGGAACGGCCGCACGCCGTGGTGATGGGCGTAACGTTCGCCCTGGGGGCCGTCCTTCTCTCGCCGGCCTTGCTCTTCTCGGACCCGTCCTGGGTCCTCTCCCCAACGGGGCTCGCGGTAGCCCTCGAACTGGGTCTCGGGGCGACCGCCCTCGCGTACATCCTGTTCGCCCGCGGTCTCTCGCAGGTCCGCGTCTCGACCGCGGCCACGCTCTCCCTCGCGGAACCGCTGACGGCGGGACTTCTCGGCGTCCTGGTTCTCGGCGAACGGGTCTCCCTCGTGGCGATAGGCGGCATGGGCCTCCTCGTGCTTGGCCTCCTGCTCGCAACCGCAAGAAGCGGATAACGACGGAGAGGCCAGCGTGAGGCTTCGCGCACCTGGCCATCTTCGGATGCATGAAAGTGCAGAGGAGAGGGAGGGTGCGCAGGTCACCCAGGAGGCGACCCAAGGAGACCCACGGGAACAGGTATGGGACGAATCGAAGCACACGAGAGACGCGGAGGGCCGGTTCGCCTGAGAAGCGTCTGCCAGATTACTGAGGTCCAGGGCCGCGGTTCAGCAC
>JALZNL010000071.1 GCA_030857715.1 Actinomycetota bacterium
CCCGAGAGCACCTCCGGGGATACCTCCGGCGACGCGCCGGAGGACGGCGCGTCCACGCCCGCGTCCACCCCCCCCGAAGACACGACGACCACGGGCGACGGCGGCGGTCAGGCGGATGATCCGGGCGGCGGTGGGGACGAACGCTCGCGAAAGGACTCCGACGGCGACGGGCTCACCAACAGTCAAGAGGAGAGCCTCGGCCAGGACCCGCGCAACCCCGACACCGACGGGGACGGCATCGACGACGGGGAAGACGACTCCGACGGGGACGGCGTCCCCGATGGCCAGCAGGACGGCGGTGGGGGATCTGGGACCGGCGGAGATGCCGGGGGAGACGACGCCGGCTCAGGTGGGGGTTCCGGCGGCGGTTCCGGAGGAGGTGGCGGTTCCGGGGACGGGGACGGCTCCGACGACCTCTTCGACAGCGGTGGCACGCTGTATCCCCGGTAGGCTGGCGGTCGGACCGGAAGAAGCCGGCCGCGTGGTTTATATTAGCGGGGACGCGTAGGGTACGGTTTCGAGTTCGGAGGCAGGATTGAGGTTCGGTTTTTCGACCGCGGGTGAGTCGCACGGTCCGGCGGAGGTGGCCCTGGTGCACGGGGTTCCCGCGGGGCTGGGGCTGCTCGCGGGGGACGTGAACCGGGACCTTTGGCGCAGGCAGCAGGGCTACGGCCGCGGCGGACGCCAGAAGATAGAGCGGGACGAGGTGGAGTTCCTAGGTGGCGTGCGACACGGCCACACTCTAGGGTCGCCCGTGGCGATGCTCGTGCGCAACAGGGACTACGCCAACTGGGAGCACCGCATGTCGCCCGCCCCCGTCGAGGACCCGCCGGACCCCATCACCCTGCCGAGGCCAGGCCACGCCGACCTCGCCGGGATGCAGAAGTACGCCTTCGACGACCTGCGCAACGTGCTCGAGCGCTCCAGCGCCAGGGAGACCACCGCCAGGGTCGCCGCCGGCGGCGTGGCCAGAAAGCTACTCGCCGAGTTCGGGGTCGAGATCCACAGCGCCGTCTACCGCATAGGCGCCGTCGCCTACCCGAAGGAAAGGGCCGCCGAGGACGCGGTCAGGGCTGACGAGTCCGACGTGCGCTGCCCTGACCCCGAGGTCACCGAGAAGATGAAGGCCGAGATCGACGCGGCCCGCTACGCCCGCGACGCTCTGGGTGGCGAGTTCGTTGTCGTGGCCCGCGGCTGCCCGCCGGGGCTCGGCTCCTACGTTGACTGGCGAGACAAGATCGACGCCCGCCTCGCCGCCGCCGTGATGAGCATAAACGCCATCAAGGGCGTGGAAGTGGGGATGGGCTTCGGCGTCGCAGCCCACCGCTCCAGCGAGGTTCAGGACGAAATCCTGGCGGGCAACGGCCACCTGGAGCGCGCGAGCAACCGCCTGGGCGGCATCGAGGGCGGCATGACCAACGGGGAGCCCGTCGTCGTCTCGGCGGCCATGAAGCCGATCTCCACGATCTCCAAACAGCTCCGGACCGTCGACATCTCCACGGGCGAGGAGACGAAAGCCTTCAAGGAGCGGGCCGACTCGTGCGCGGTGCCCGCGGCGGCCGTCATCGGGGAGTCGATGGTGGCGGTCGTGCTCGCCGAGGCGTTCCTCGAGAAGTTCGGCGCGGACAACATGGCCGACATCCGTGCGGCCCACGAATCCTACGCCCGCCGCCTCGCCGAGGCCGGCGTCGCGGCCCGCTGAGGCTTGACTGACCACGTGGCGATCATCGGCTACATGGGCAGCGGCAAGACCACAGTAGGGCGCCTGCTCTCCCGGCGCACCAACCGCGACTTCGTTGACCTTGACGCCGAGGTCTCGCGCAACGCCGGCCGCGCCATCCCGGAGATCTTCGCCGAAGAGGGTGAGGACCGCTTCCGCGATCTCGAACAGGCCGCCCTCCGCGCCGCCCTCGACCGTCCCGACCCCGCCGTGATCTCCTGCGGTGGAGGGGCGATCACACGCCCCGAAAACCGCGCCGCCCTCCGCCACATCGCGACGGTCTTCCTCACCGAAGGCGTGGACGTGCTCTACGCCAGGACCCGAGGACCCAACAGGCCCCTCAAGGGCGGCTCCCGCGAAGACTTCGCCCGACGCTACGCCGAACGCCTGCCCCTCTACCGCGAGGTCGCCGACGTCGAGGTGCGCGCCGACGGCCGGACCGCAAGCGCGGTGGCGGAGGAGGTGGCGCGATGGCTGCTGAGACGATAGAGGTACAAGTGGCCTCGCCCTACCCGGTGACGGTGGGCGAGGACGCGCACCGGAACATCGCCGGCGCGCTGGACCCCCGCCCCTGCGCCATCCTGACCGACTCCAACGTGGGGCCCTTGTACGCCGCGGGCCTCCGGCGCTCCCTGGAAGACGCGGGCTGGCCGGTCGTCGGCACCGTGGAGATCCCGGCCGGCGAAGCCTCCAAGGGCGTCGCGACCTACGCCGACGCGGTGCGTCAACTGGCCCGCATGGGACTCACGCGCGACGGGGCGCTCCTCGCGCTGGGGGGCGGCGTGGTTGGGGACCTCGGCGGTTTCGTCGCCGCCACCTACATGCGCGGGGTGGACCTGGTGATGCTCCCGACCTCCCTGCTCGCGATGGTGGACAGCGCCGTCGGCGGCAAGACCGGCCTCGACCTTCCCGAGGGCAAGAACCTCCTCGGCGCCTTCGTCAGGCCCCGACTGGTGGCCGCCGACCCGGCCTGGCTCCGGACGCTGCCAGAGGCCGAGGTCTCAAACGGCCTCGCCGAGGTCGTGAAGATGGGCCTGCTCGCCGGCAGCCGGTTCTTCGAGGACCTGGATCTCATCCCGGCCGCCCGCGCCGGCAACGCGGACGCCCTGCGCGCCCTGATCCTGCACTCCATCCGCTTCAAGGCCGAAATCGTCGCCGCCGACGAACGGGAGGCCGGCCGCCGCGCCATCCTGAACTACGGCCACACCATCGGACACGCCCTCGAAGCCGCCGCCGACTACGCCCTCCCGCACGGCTCCGCCGTCGCCGCCGGCATGGTCGCCGAGGCCACGATCTCCTGCGCCCGCTTCGGTACCGACCTGACGGACCTTCACGAAAACCTCCTCGAATCCGCGGGCCTTCCCCGTCGCTCTCCCGGCATCGACGCGGAGGCCGCCTTCCGCGCCATGTCCCGCGACAAGAAACGCTCGGCCGTCGGCACCGCCACGGACGGCGGTGCCACCCACCGCTTCGTCCTGCTTGAAGACGTCGGCCTGCCCGTCTACGGCGTGCCCGTGGGCGACGACGAGGCCCGCCTGGCGATAGGGGCGGTCGTTGGCTAGCGTCCACGTCCTAAACGGCGTCAACCTCGGCGCCCTCGGCACCCGCCGCCCGGAGGTCTACGGTACCCTCACCCTCGACGACATAGAGAAGGTTTTGCGGGAAAGTTTCCCGGGGGTGGACTTCCGGTTCGGGCAGACGGACTTCGAGGGAGAGATGGTCGGGTTCGTGCGCGAGGCGGCGGGCTCTGATGGGATCGTGGTCAACCCCGGGGCCTGGACGCACTACTCTTACGCTCTGCACGATGCGCTGGAGGCGGTGGATGTACCGAAAGTAGAGGTACATCTATCCAACGTCCACGGCCGGGAGGAGTGGCGTCGGCGGTCTGTGGTCTCGCCGGCGGTGGACGCCGTGGTGGCGGGCATGGGGGCTTACGGGTACAGGGCGGCCGTCGGGTACGTACTCGGCGGTCGGGGAGGGGCCTAACCGCGGGTAGATCTGTGCGATAATATCGCCGCGCCGGAGCGGGGCCGCCGGCACGGTACGACCCCACTCCAAGAAGCATCTCGAAGGGGGACTTCGGGCATGATATCCACCAACCAGTTCAAGAACGGCACCGCCATCCGTGTGGACGGCAAGCGGTTCACCATCCTGTTTTTCCAGCACGTCAAGCCCGGCAAGGGCGGGGCGTTCGTCAGGACGCGCCTGCGGAACATCGACTCCGGGGCTCTGGTCGAGAAGACCTTCCGGGCGGGGGAGAAGCTGGAGGGTGTTACGACCCAGTCGCGGCCGATGACGTACCTGTACCGGGACGGGGACCTCCTGCACTTTATGGACGCCGATACGTACGACCAAGTGGCCGTGCCGGCGGAGGTCGTCGGCGAGTCGGCCGGGTACGTCGTCGAGGGCGGGACCGTGAGCGTGCTCTCTGCGGACGGGGAGGTCGTTAGCGTGGAGCCTCCGGCGCACGTGGACCTCGAGGTAACCCAGACCGACCCGGGTCTCAAGGGGGACACCGCGCAGGGCGGGAGCAAGCCGGCCACGCTTGAGACGGGCGTCGTCGTTCAGGTGCCGCTCTTCGTGAACACCGGAGACCGGGTGCGGGTCGACACACGGTCCAACGAGTATCTGACGCGGGTCTGAGCCCGATGGAGAGAGGAACCCTTTGAGCCGGCGGACCGCGCGCAAACAGGCGTTCCTGACCCTCTACCAGAGCGACGTGACGGGCAAGCCCCCCGGCGAGACCGTGGCCCGCTGGCGCGCGTACAGGGGGGACCTGGACGCCTACGCCGTCCGGCTCGTGCGGGGCGTGGACGTAGAGAGGGAGGCGCTCGATGCTCTCCTCTCCGAGGTCTCCGAGGGTTGGCCCGTGCACCGCATGAGTGCTGTGGACCGCTCCATCCTCAGGCTGGCGCTCTTCGAGATGATCCACTCCGATGATGTCCCGCCCGAGGTGGCCGTCGGCGAGGCGGTCGAGCTCGCCAAGGGCTTCTCCGGCGACGAGTCCCCCGCGTTCGTCGGCGGCGTGTTGCGCGGCGCCGAGGGCCGGGTCTTCGGAGAGGTGCCGCATGGCTGAGGGGGCCCGCAGCGCGCTTCGGTGGGAGACGCACCGGCGCCATTTCGAGGGGTACCTGGAGGGCCTGAGGTTCACCGGGGAGCCGCGCTTGTCCGGATTGGAAGATGCTATGAGGTACTCCATGCTCGCCGGGGGCAAGCGGGTGCGGCCGACGCTGTGCATGGAGACCGCGTGGGTCTTCGGGGACGAGCCGGCGCACGTGCTCCCGTCCGCGGCGGCTATTGAGCTGATCCATACGTACTCCCTCATCCACGACGATTTGCCCGCCATGGACGACGACGACTACCGGCGGGGCAGGCCGACCGCGCACAAAAAGTACGGGGAGGCGATGGCGATCCTGGCCGGAGACGCCTTCTTTGGGGAGGCGCTGGCCCTCATCACCGTCCACCAGAAGGCCGGCTCCGAGCAGGTGCTCGAGGTCGTCCGGGAGCTTGCGGGATCTACGGGAGTAAACGGGATGGTGGGCGGGCAGGTCATGGACATGGAGCAGACCGGGGTGGGGGACGGCACGGATCCCGAGACCCTGCACCTCATCCACAAGTTCAAGACGGGGTCCCTCATAAAATCTTCGGCGCGCATCGGCGCGATCCTTGCGGGCGCCCCGGAGGCCGAGCAGGCCGCGGTGAGCGAGTACGCCTCGGAGCTCGGGCTCTGCTTCCAGATAGTGGACGATGTCCTGAACGCCACGGCCACCCGCGAGGAGCTCGGCAAGAGCGCCGGCAGCGACGCCGAACAGGGCAAGGCCACCTTCGTCGGGGTCTACGGACTCGAGGGCGCCAGGAGGCAGGCCGACGCCTCCGAGGAGCGGGCCCTGGCCGCGCTTTCACGGGTCGACGGCGACACCTCGGGGCTCGAAGAGATGGCCCGCTTCGTGCGCAACCGGGGGAGTTAGCCCGCGGACATGGAGGAGACCCCCCAGCGGCTGGACACCCTGATGGTGGAGCGGGGACTCGCCGAGACCCGCAGCCGGGCGCAGGGCATGATCCTGGCCGGCGCCGTCCGCGTCGGCGACCGAATCGTTACCAAGGCCGGCTCCCGCATCTCTCCAGACCAAGCTCTCTCTGTGGTACAGGGTAACCCCTTCGTCTCCCGCGCCGGCGGGAAGCTCGACGCCGCCCTCGACGACTTCGGTATCGAGGTGGCGGGCCGCTCGTGCCTGGACGCCGGCGCCTCCACCGGGGGGTTCACGGACGTCCTACTCAAGAGTGGCGTCGAGAGGGTGCTGGCTGTAGACGTCGGGTACGGGCAACTGGACTGGTCCCTCCGCCAGGACCCCAGGGTGGCCGTCCTCGAACGCACCAACGTCAGGCACCTTAAGGGATCAGACCTGCCGTTCGGGCCGGACCTGCTGGTCGCGGACCTCTCCTTTATCTCGCTCGGGGTCGCGCTCCGGACCCTGCTCTCGACGACGCCCTCGCTGGGGGAGGCGGTTGTGCTCGTAAAGCCACAGTTCGAGGCGGGGCCCGACCTCGTCGGACGCGGCGGGGTGGTGGGCGACCCGGGGGTGCGGGCCGAAGTGATCCTGGCGGTCGTAAGGTCTTTCGCCGACCTCGGATTCGGCGCCGTGGACCTCGCGCCCGCGGCGGTTACCGGGCGCAAGTCCGGCAACCAGGAGTACCCGCTGCGGCTGCTCAGAGGGGCGACGGCCACCCTGAACGAGGGACGCATACGCGAGGTCGTGGCGGGTGCCTGAGAACGGCGGCATCGGCGAGGTGCGGCGGGTCGCGGTCGTCGCGAACCCGAAGGTGGACGACGGTCACTCCGACCGGCTGATGGCCGCGCTGGAGAAGGGTGGTGTGGAGGTCGCGGACGTGAGGCCCCAGGGCGAGCCTGACGGGGCCGTCGAGCCCGACCTCGTCTTCGTGCTCGGGGGCGACGGGACGATGCTCAAGGCGGCCAGGATGTACCCTGGGCGCGTCCTGCTCGGCGTGAACCTCGGCAAGGTCGGCTTTATGTCGGGGATGCTCCCAGACGAGATGGAGGCCGGCGTCGAGAAGGTCCTGAACGGCGGCCTGAGCGTCCAGGAGTACCGGATGCTGGATGTGCGCCGGCCGGGCGAGGAACCGGAGCTCGCGGCCAACGACGCCGTGCTCATCAAGAAGAGGCCCCACCAGCTCGTCTCGGTGGACGTCTCGATCGGGGGGGAGGAGCTCTTCGCCTTCCGGTGCGACGGCTTCATAGCGGCCACGCCGCTCGGCTCGACCGCCTATGCGCTGTCGGCCGGAGGCCCGATCATCTCCGGGGATGCCGGGTGTTACGTGCTCGTTCCCATAGCGCCGCACGCGCTCGTCAGCCGGCCGCTGGTGCTCGGGGAGGAGCAGGTCGTCGAGCTTGCGGTGGTGGGGCGGGAGGCGCTGCTGTCGCTGGACGGGGACGACCCGCGCGAGGTGGCGGAGGGCGGGAAGATCGAGATCCGGCTCTCCCCCAAAAGCGTCAGGATCGGGCGCACCGAGGACTGGAGCTGGTGGCGGGCCGTCAGGAGGACGTTCCTGTAATGCTGACGGAGATCTCGGTCCAGAACGTCGCCCTGATCGAAGAGGCCACCCTGGAGCTCTCCCCCGGCCTGAACGCCATCACCGGCGAGACCGGCGCCGGCAAGACGCTCCTCGCGACGGCCCTCCAACTCCTCCTCGGAGGCCGCGCCCGCTCGGAAGCGGTCCGAGCCGGAGCGGAGAAGGCCACGATAGAGGGCACCTTCATCCTGCCGGAGGAGACCGGCCCGGAGCTCCTCGCCGAAGCCCTCGGCGACCTTGCCGGCGAGGTGGACGCGGCGGACGGCCTGGTCCTCCGCCGCACCCTGACGGGGGAGGGGAGGTCCCGCTGCTACATCGGCGGCGTCTCGGTGCCGGTGCGCGCCCTGAGCACTCTTGGCGAGCGCCTCGTCTCCTACCACAGCCAGCGAGAGCAGACCCGCCTCACCGAACCCGCCGAGCAACTCGCCATCCTGGACGACTTTCTCACCGGCAAGGCCCCGAAGGCCCGCAGGGACCACGAGGAGACCTGGCGCTACGTCGAGGCGGCCCGCCGGGAGCTCGCCGAGGTCCGCGCCACCGGAGAGGCCCGCCTGCGCGAGGCGGACTTCCTGCGCTTCCAGGTGGGCGAGCTCGAAGCAGCCGGGTACAGCTCGGAAGAGGCGGACGAGCTCGCCCGCGAGCGCGACCGCCTGCGCAACGTCACGGACCTCCAGCAGGCCGCAGCAGCAGCGGCCACTCTCCTCTCCTCCGAGGAGGGCGGCGGCGCGGTTGACTCCGTCGCCCGCGCCGCAGGGGAACTGGAGACCGCGCTGCGCTTCGACTCGGGCCTCTCCGGGCTGCTGGGGCGCCTCGGCGGCCTCTCGGCTGAGCTAGAGGACGTGCTCTACGAGCTCCGCTCCTACGTCGAGGAGCTCGAAGCGGACCCCAACCGCCTGGAGACGGTGGAGGACCGCATCGCCGCCCTGCGCGCCCTGGAGCGCAAGTACGGGGACGTGGAAGGCTACCTGGACGAGGCCCGCGCGCGCCTCTCGCGGCTCGAGAACCTGGACGAGGAGACAGCCGGGCTCGAAGCGCGCGTCGCGGACGGAGAGCGTCGGCTCGGCGATCTCGCGGCGGTACTCTCCGCCGGCCGGGAGAAGGCGGCGGGGCGTCTGGCGAAAAAGGTGCAGGAGAATTTGTCGGGGCTCAACCTCGGGCGGACGGAGTTCCGGGCGAGGCTTGTGCCGGCGGAGGCGGGGCCTACGGGCAGGGAGCGGGTCGAGTTCGAGATCCGGCCGAACCCCGGCGAGCCGGAGCTCCCCGTCAGGCGCTACGCCTCGGGCGGCGAGCTCTCCAGGATAATGCTCGCCATCCGCCTCGCCCAGGAGCGCGTCGAGCCGGGTGCTACCTACGTCTTCGACGAGGTGGACGCCGGCATCGGCGGCGAGACGGCGACCGCCGTCGGCGTCAAGCTGCGCCAGCTCGGCGAGCGCAACCAGGTCCTCACCATCACCCACCTGCCCCAGATAGCCTCAGAG
>JALZNL010000512.1 GCA_030857715.1 Actinomycetota bacterium
CACCGGTCTGTAACGGTACGCCATCCCTACCGTAGATCTCCTGCGCGTGCGTCGGAAAGGCGGGGTATTCCGAGCCGATCCAACCCGCCGTCTCCTCCCGAATGACGAAACCCTCTTCAGCGTAGCGCACGGCGGGCCCGAAGAGCTGTGCCCACTCTTTCTCCCCGTACTCCTCCCACATGAGTTCCCAGGCGTTGAGGTTGCCGGGCGTCGAGACGGCCGGGCCGCCGCAGCGGTTCTCCTGGTAATTCGCCGTCGGCGGCCGGAAGACGGAAGGGTCCAGGGAGGCCGGGGTCTTGCTGCCGGTCTCCAGGAAACGGGTCTCCCCCTTCTCGGCGTCGTAGACGACCGTGGCGCCGTATCCGCCGACGCCGCTCATCATCGGCTCGACGACGTTCAGGGCAGCACCCACGGCAACGGCCGCGTCGAACGCGTTGCCGCCGCTCTCGAGGACCTCCACCCCGGCCCGCGTCGCCAGCGGGTGGGCCGCGCTCACCATCCCGTTCGTCCCAACGGCCGCCCGCGCGGCCGTGTTCGTCGTAGCCGGCCCGTCGCGCAACTCGGGCCCGGAGCCCGATTCTCGAGCACTTTCGGTCCTCTCTCCACCAGAAGAACCGGACGACGTGGTCTTCTCCGCAGTAGTCTCCTCGACGGCGACCTCTTCAGCCGCGGACTCCTCAGCAACCGTCCGCCCGGCTTTCTGATCCCGGGCTTCCTCCCCACCGGACCCGTCGTTTTGCTGGGACGTAGGTTGGGCGCCGCAGGAGCAGAGGAAGAGGACGAACAGAACGAGGAAGAGCCTCTTCATCTCCACCCGCGCCTCGTCCGCCCTCTTCCCTGAGACCTGAAACCTCTAAGCCTTGAGCCTCTCCAGGTGCTCCTTGCGGAACTTCGCGACCTTCGGGGCGATGATGACCTGGCAGTAGGGCTGGCGGCCGTTGCTGGCGAAGTAGTTCTGGTGGTAGTCCTCCGCCACGTAGAACTCCTCGAACGAGACGACCTCCGTCACGATGGGATCGTCCCAGATGCCCTGCGACCCGAGATCCGCGATGACCGCCTCCGCGACCTCCCGCTGCTCCTCGTCGTGGTAGAAGACGGCAGACCGGTACTGCGTCCCGACGTCAGCCCCCTGCCGGTTGAGCGTGGTCGGGTCGTGGGTGGCGAAGAAGACCTCGAGGACCTCCCGGTAAGAAACCACCTCGGGGTCGAACGTCACCTGCACGACCTCGGCGTGCCCGGTAGTCTCGCTGCACACCTGCCGGTAGGTCGGGTTCGACACGTGCCCGCCGGAGTACCCGGACTCGACCTTCTCCACGCCCCGCACCTCGAGGTAGACCGCCTCCGTACACCAGAAGCACCCGCCCCCGAGGGTCGCCACCCGCCCGCGGCCCGCGCCATTGTTCGATTCCGACATCATCCCTCTTTCCGTATATTTCCTGCGTTTTCGGTATACCGCATCCGGCGCCGAGGTGCAGGAGAAAGGTTCACGGGTCGGGCTGATAGCCGCCCGCTGATGGGGCGATTCGCGAAGCGAACGGGCTCAGTCGTCCGTCTCGCCCTCGAAGACGGCAAATGCCGCGCCCTGAGGATCCATCAAGACGGCGATACGGCCGGGCTGCGGGAGGTCTATCGGTCCTGCCAGCACTCCCCCGCCTAGCTCCTGGGTCTTTGCGATAGCGTCATCGCACGAGGCGACCGTGAAATAGGGGAGCCAGTGCGGGGGCGCGTCGCCGTGCGCCTCGGTCATCGGCATGACGCCGCCGTTGATCGAGCCGGCGTTCTGGATCGTGACGTAGGCAACCCTCCCTTCGTTCTCGTGCGGTTCGGGTTCCCACCCGAAGAGGTCAGAGTAGAAGGCGGCGGCCTCTTCCGGCTCGCGGCTCTGCAGCTCGTTCCAGGTCATGCAGCCCACGTCGTTGACCCGCCGCGCTCCGGCGTGCGCCTTCGGCTCCCAGGCCGCGAGCACCGCCCCGGCCGGGTCCTGCACGATGGCCATCCGTCCCGCCTCCATGACGTCGAAAGCCCCGCCGAACGTCGTTCCGCCGAGCTCTTCGGCCCTGGCGGCGGTCGCACCGGCGTCCTCAACGCTCACGTAGGAGAACCAGTGGCAAGGTATGCCCAGCGCGCGCCGCTCGGGCTCCAGCTCGTAGAGCGCGCAGACCTCGTCGCCGTCCACCTTCAGCATCGTGTAAGTGCCCGCCTCCCCGGCGGGCGTGTCCTCCGCCTCCCAGCCGAACAGACCGCCGTAGAAGGTCTTCGCCCCCTCCGGGTCCGTCGTCGCCAGGTCCACCCAGCAGAAAGTGCCGGGTTCGTACCGCGTCCTCTCGCCCACGTTCTCCTCCTCTACCGGGACCATACCCGAAGGAAGTCTAAGGAGGGCTGTTTTGCTTACCAAGTAGCAAAACTCCGCGCGAAGGAGAACGGAACGTCCGTCGGGTCGGAGTCGCCCGAAACGGGCCTCTCCCTTTCGGGCGATGTTGCCAAACGGGATGAAATGGGGAATGATCGGGGCATGATCGGGAGACTCAAGGGCGATTGGGAAGAGTTCAAGGAGAGCAAGCCGGGCGAGCGCTTCAAGGATCGCTACCGCCGCCGGCAGCAAGAGCCCGGCCACATGGTCAAGAGGATCGTGCTCGTGATCCTCGGCTCCGTCATCGCGGTCGGGAGCCTCTTTACCGCGCCCCTGCCCGGTCCCGGATTCGCCACCGTCTTTCTGGGGCTCGCGATCCTGGCCGGCGAGCTCCTCCCCGC
>JALZNL010000513.1 GCA_030857715.1 Actinomycetota bacterium
CGGGTCAGCTGTCGGCTTAGCAGTGCGGATCGGGGCCTGGTTGTGTTCACCCGGAGGTAGCGCGCGGCAGGTCCTCCGGGGTGGTTGACCGCCACGGCTGTAGGGGCAGGTTTCGATCCGTTCTGCGCCTACGGCCGGACTGGATGGAGTCTGTACCGCACCCTGGTCTGCAACCTCGTTTCCGGGTTCGTCATCGGTGGGCTGAGGTTCTGGGGTGGGGATCGGCCTACAAGAAAGGCCCGCTCGGCAGGTACGGCGTGAGGGGTCCGAGTTCTCCCCTGGTGCAGATGGGGCCGGTGGGGGAGAGTGAGAGGCCGGCTTCGAGCGTCACGGGAACGGCCCAGTTCTGCCTGCCCGTGATCCAGTCAACCTCGGCCTTCTCGCCCGGCGGGGTCTTCTCCAGGCAGGCCCAGAGGAGGTCTCGCGCCACTTCCGGCTCCGTGGCGGCCAGGACCGCCGGGGAGCCGTTCCACCCGGCGGCGTACCCTCTCCCGGACGGGCCCTCGGCGACGAGGAGCCGGCAGGAGGTCTCGATCATATGCTCCAGGTCAGGGCCGTGGGCGGCGCCGCGGACCGCGCGGTCCACCTCCGCCGCGAGCTCCAGGTCCTGCACTTCCCCGTCGCGGACGGCCAGGCCGGAGGGGATGGACTCGCGACGTACGACGCCTGAGGCGGTGAGGGTTGGGTGGAGGTCGAAGCCCGCGCTGGCGTAGCGGCGCATCGCGGCCGGGTGTTGGGAGGAGGCGATCATGGCCCCCTTACACCCGTCTCCGTAGGCGAGGGCGCGTTCGAGGAGGCTCTTGCCCAGGCCCGTGTTGCGGTGGTCGGCGTCCACGGCGAGGAGGGAGAGGACCCAGACCCGCTCGCGCACGAGGGCTATCGCCACGCCCGAGATGCGCCCGTCGTCTTCGGCCACCCATGCCCCCTCGGGATCGTGCCGGAGAGAGTGTTTGTACCGCGCCTTGCGGTTCTTCACCTCTTCCGGCGTCCGGCGGTGCAGCACCTCTTGATCTTCCGGCGACTCGAAGAGCGCGGTGCTGGCGGCATGGTAGACGGCTTCGGCGTCTTCGGGTTTCATGGGACGGATAGAGCGGCGGGAATCCATCGGATCATGTTACCGGAACCGCGAGGTAGGGGGCGGAGCGGCGCTGGTTTCGTGCGTCCCGACGGTGGTCCTGGAGGACGGTCGGGGGCTCGTCCTTCCGCTATACTTGGCCCGCCATGTTGGGGATCGTACTCGTGCTTTTCGGTTATCTCCTGGGGGCTGTGCCGGTCGGTTACGTGGTCGGGCGTGCCTTCGGCGTGGACGTGCGCGAGGTCGGCAGCGGTAACATCGGGACGGCCAACGTCTTACGGGCGGCGGGGAAATGGGCCGCGGTCCTGACGCTCCTCGGGGACATGCTGAAGGGTTTTGTTCCGGTCGTGCTGGCGACGGTGCTCGTCGAGAGCGAGTGGCTGCACGCCGCGGTGGCGCTGGCTTCGCTGGTCGGGCACTGTTGGCCGGTCTACCTGCGGTTCAAGGGGGGGAAGGCGGTCGCGACGGGGGCTGGGACCTCCATCGGGCTCGCGCCGGTGGTCGGGCTCGGGCTCTTCGCTTTTTGGTGGGCCGTGGTGCTCTTGAGCCGCTACACTTCGCTTGGCGCCATCGCGGTGATGCTGGTCAGCCCGTTCGCGTTCGTGCTGACGGGCCAGCCACTACCGTACGTGCTCTACACGGTCGCAGGCGGAGCCCTCGTGCTCTACCGGCACAGGGAGAACGCGCGGGCCCTGATCTCGGGCAGAGAACGCAAGGTCGGACAGAAGGCGGAGGACTAGGTGCTGGCGGAAGCGTACAGGGACAAGACGATACTCCTGACCGGCGGGACCGGCTTCCTCGGGACGGCGCTCGTAGAGAAGATCCTGCGCTCCATCCCCGACCTCGGCCGCCTCTACCTCGTCGTCCGTCCCTCGAAGGACAAGAGCGCCGACAACCGCTTCCATAAGGACGTGCTCGGCTCCGCCGCCTTCCGCAGATTGCGCGACGAGCTCGGCGTCGGCTTCGACGACCGCGTCGCGGAGAAGGTCAGGGTACTCGAAGGTGACGTTCACGCCCCATCCCTCGGCCTCGGCGAGGAGGACCTTGCGGAGCTCTCCGAGAACGTGGACATCGTCGTACACTCGGCGGCCTCCGTCGTCTTCGACGCCCCGCTGGATGCCGCCGTGGACTCCAACGTGAGGGGGACCGTCGGGCTGCTCAAGCTGGCGCGCGGGTGGTCGAAGAGGCCGCTCTTCATGCACATCTCGACCGCGTACGTGGCGGGGAACATAAAGGGGGCTGCACCCGAGGAGCCGCCGGGGGAGACGACGCCCAACGGCACGGTCCTGGACGCGCGGGAGGAGATCCTGGGCCTCGATGCGGTCGTCGGGGAGGTCGACAAGAACTCGCAGGAGCGGGGGCTTCTCAGACGCTTCGAGACGGAGGCCCGCAACGAGCTCGGGATGGTCGGAGAGGAAGAGGAGGTCGCCGGTCGGGTGGACCAGCTCCGGCGGGCCTGGATGCGGGAGCGTCTGGTAGAGCGGGGGACGGAGCGGGCCCGCGAGCTCGGGTGGAACGACGTCTACACGTTCACCAAGTCGCTCGCCGAGCGGACCGTCGTTCGGGAGCGGGGGGAGTCGCCGCTCGTGATCCTGCGCCCGGCCATCATCGAGAGCAGCTTCAGGGAGCCTTATGCTGGTTGGATCCAGGGCTCCCGCATGGCCGACCCCA
>JALZNL010000072.1 GCA_030857715.1 Actinomycetota bacterium
ACCTTCGGCCTGAGATGGTGGTCCTGCTCGATCTCTCGTAGTCGGATGTCTTCTTCTTCCGTCAGTCGAATGAGTCTTGATGGTGGCATATTCCGATTATATCTTTGAGATACTTAGCGCTGCCGCTACGTAGTTAGCCATCGTTGCGTACTCTCTTGCATGGGTCAGTCTCCAGGATCCCAGCGTCCAGTTCGAAAGTCCTATCGCCATCTCAGCTCCTTTCGCCGGAGGCGGTCTGGCGGGAGGATAACGATGGCCAGGTGGGCCTCGGCTGTAGGGAGAGCGCGAGTTGGCCGCTATCTTCCGTCCAACCGATGCGCCCACGGCGGGCCTCGGGCTTTGAGACCGGTCGACTTCTTCGCTCTCATCGCTGTACCTCCTGCCTGCCTCTCGTCTCTCACGGCGGGGGTGCGCCGCCTCGCTGTCTGTCAGCCTCGCCGTCGGAGCGGGGACGATGAGGCGCTGCGCTAACGTCATTCGGGATCGGCGGAGCCGCTGGCGTAGCGTATTTCGTGGACGATGCTCTTCGCCCGGAGCACCTTCTCGGCCTCCGCAAAGTAATCGCGCACGTCGCCCTGGTCCCTTATCCAATCGATGTACCGCCCGATGCCTTCGGCCAGGTCCACCTCCGGCTCGTACCCGGCCTCGCGGGCGCGGGAGATGTCGGAGGTCAGGTGGCGGATCTCTCCGGGCCGGAACTCTCCCCGGGCTACGGGCTCCACCATCCTTTCCTCCAGTGACTCCGAGACCATACGGGCCACCTCGCGGATCGTGGTGGCCCGGCCGCTGCCGACGTTGGCCGGCAGCCCATCGAGGGTATCGGTCTGCGCGGCCAGCAGGTTGGCCCGGGCGACGTCCCCGACGTAGCAGAAGTCGCGGGTCTGCTCTCCGTCCTCGTAGAGCACGGGCGGACGGCCGTTTAGCAGGCGGGTCGCGAAGATAGCGATGACCCCTGTGTAGGGGTTGAAGATCGACTGGCGCGGGCCGTAGGTGCACGAGTATCGCAGCGCCACGGTCGGAATGCCGGTCTGCCTACCCCACGTCAGGACCACCGCTCCTGGTCGGACTTGGTGATGGCGTAGACCGTCTCGCCGCCTGTCGGGGCCTCCTCGGGCGTGGGGGTCGGCGCCGAGGGCTCGCCGCAGCGGGGCTCCGGGCAGCGGACGGCGTAATCCGCAGCGGCGAGCCGCTCCGTGGAGCGGGTCTCGGGAAAGACGAGGCCGTGCCGCGGGCAGAGGGCCGCGCCCTCGCGGTAGACGGCCTGGGAGGAGGAGGCGACGACCTTCTCGACTGGCAATTTCTCGTCGCGGAGGGTCTCCAGCATCCGGGCGGTGCCGAGGCTGTTGACCTCGACGTACTTGGCAATCTCCGGCATGTAGCCGCCGTAGGCGGCCTGGTGGAAGACGACGTCGACGTCTTCGAGGGCCGACCTCACGGCCGCCCGGTCGCGGACGTCCGCGCCTACGAACTCGGCTTCCCGCGGTATCCAGGGCGGCTTGCCGTTGCGGTGGGTTTGCGGTTCGAGGTTGTCGAGGATGCGCACCCCGTAGCCATCCTCCAGGAGGAGGTCCGAGAGGTGCGAGCCGATCAGGCCAGCCCCACCGGTCACCAGGGCCCGCTTGCCGTTTGTACGCTGCGTCATCGTTCTGTGAAGTCTCCCATCGTAGTCTTATACGGGCCTTGCCATTTTCCAGATGTATGGTTCCATATTGCCACACCACCTACGGTTCGGGTTGTGGCGCCCTTACCCTAGCATTACCGGCAGCATCACCCCCAACCCCAGCACGAAGAGCCACAGCGCGGGTGCTGGCGTCCCCGCCGGGCGCCGCCGGCGCGCCTCCCGGGCGGCGATACGTGGATCGAGCCGCAGCCAGTCGGCGTGGCGGCGCTCCAGCAACAGGAACGCGCAGGCCGTCGTGGCGCCGTAGATCAGGTGTCCGACCAACGACGGCAACCCTGCGGCAGCGGCCTCGGTGGTCCAGACAAACGGGCCACCGAGCAGGATCGGCAATAGCGTCAGGTTGCCTACGAACCACCAGACCAGCCCGTACATCAGGCCCCAGGCGATGCCCGATCCCAAGTCGGAAGTTTCGTAGCTGAACAGCACCCCATAGCTCATGCCGATGAGCGTGCTGATCCCCATATGGACTACGAAACCGAGCACCGGCGATGAGCCACCCACCAGGTTGGCTATCTGCGGTAGTACGCCGGTCGTGACCATCACCAGACTGAACAGCAGGCCACCAGCCAGGCTCGCGGCCACGCCCCAGCCTAACGAGCGCAGCGTGCGCGTCCCCGGTCCCTCGACCTCGCGGTTGATCGGGTCCGAGCTGTAGAAGAAGCCCACCCAGAGCCGGTCCAGCGCGGCGTAGACCAAACCCAACAGCAGACCGTAGATCACGTGTCCCACCAGCGAGCCGAATAAGGCGCCGCCTTGCTCATACGACCAGTCGGGCGGGCTGCCTCGCAAGATGGGCAGGAGCGTGAGCGGCCCGAGGAACCACCAGAAGATGCCGTAAGCCAGTCCCCAGCCCAGGCACGACCCGAAGCCGCGCACGTCGCGCTGGAACAACATGCCGAAGCTCGCGCCGATGACGACCGCGATCACGAAGTGGAGCGTCATGCCTACCATGACCGAGTTGGAGGCGACCAGGCCGGCGATGAGCGGGAAGAAATCGACCTGCGCCATCCACTTGCCGAAGGCCCAGCCGCCCACGATGCCCGCCAACCCGCCGACTATCAGCGCCCGCGGCCAACTGAAGCGCGCCTGCCCCGGAAGCGGGCGCAGGGCGTCCAAGGTCCCCAGCGTCACACCCAAAGGTAGTCCGAAGCAAAGCAGGTACGCGACCAACTCGGGGAAGTGGGCGCGGGCAGTGTCGAGCATGCCCATCGCCGGGGCTTCGGCCACGCCGCCCAGCAGCGGGAACAACCCTGCGGGACCGGCCAGCCACAACAGGAGCGCGTAGGCCAGGCCCCAGAGCAACCCCGCGCCAGGACTAACCGCTCGCCGCGCGGCCAGTAACGCAAAGAGCAGACCATACAGTCCACCGAGCGCCACGCCGCCCACGAGCGAGGCCAGCCCTACAGCCCAGATCGCCACCCCGCCCAGACATCCGACGACGAGACCGGCGATCATCCCGGTGGTGCGCGAGGGGCTCATCTTTCTAGTCGACCTCGATCGTCTGCACGATGTCGCGGGGGAAGAACAGCTCGATGCTCCAGTCGACGAACACGCGCACCTTGCGCTCCAATCCCGGCAGCTTGGCGAGGTAGATGGCGCGCCACATCATCCAGGCCAAAAGCCCCGAGAAGCGAACGCCCTTGATCTCGGCGCACGCGGTGTGGTGGCCCACGACGCACAGCGTTCCAAGCCCGTTGTAGTAAAAAGGCTTGAGCGGTCGTCCGCGCACGCCGGCATGGATGTTGTGGGCCAGCGTGTAAGCCTCGTGCAGCGCGAACTGGGCCGTGGGCGGGCAGGGCTCGCCGGTCCCGGCATCCGTCACGGCGGCGCAGTCTCCCACCGCCCACAACCCATCGTGACCCGGCACGGCCAGGTTGTCATCCACCGGCACCGCGCCGCGCCTGTCGTGTTCGACCGGCAGGTCCCGCAGCAGCGGGTTCGGCGTCGTCCCCGCCGTCCAGACCAGCGTTTCGGTGCGGATCTCCTCGCCGGAATCCAGCACGACCACGCCCCGCCGGGCGTCGGATACGCGGGCACCCAACTTGAACGTCACGCCCCGCTCTCTCATGTGATCGAGGGCGTAGCCGGCCAGCGACTCGCTCAACTCCGGGAGGATACGCCCTCGCGAGTGGATCACGACGATCCGCACTTCCTCCGCCGGGACATTGGGGTAGTAGACCAGCATACCGCGCGCGAAATCGTTAAGCCCGCCGGCCAGTTCCGCGCCCGCGAAGCCGCCACCCGCCACCACGAAGGTCAGCAGCGGACGGCGGATCTCCGGGTCCGGTTCGCGGTCGGCCCGCTCGAACACATCTATGACGTGGTTGCGAATCCGGATCGCATCACCCAGCGTCTTGAAGTCGAACGCCTCGTTCTGGAGGTTTTTCATTCCCAGGTAGTTGGAGACGGACCCCACAGCCAACACAAGATGGTCGTACGGAACCTCTTCGGCGGAATCCCCATCGCCGCCCTCGGGCAAGCCGGAACCCCGCTCCAACAGCACACTACGCCGTTCCAGGTCGATCCTACCCACGCGCCCGCGCACGATGCCGGTGCGGCGCAGGCTCGTGCGCAGCGGGCTGCTGATATGCGTCGGCTCCAGGCTGCTCGCGGCCACCTCGGCCAGCATCGGAGTGAACAGCAGCGCGTTGGCCTCGCTTATGAGCGTGAACTCCACCGACGGGTCGGCGCCGAACTTTCGCTCCAGACGTTCGGCCACTCCCACGCCCGCGAAGCCGCCGCCCAGGATCACGATACGCGTCTTGACCTCGCGCGCGGGTGGGAGCGGCGTATGTTCCGGTCCCGCCCGCCACAGGGCCAGATCACTCAACGCCTGCGCCAGCAACCCCAAAGCCGCGCCGTAAAGGATCCAGCCCACCAGCTCCGGGAACAGCTCCCGCATCCCGTCGGCCGTCCACCGCGGTTGCTCGCCCGATAATAGCGGCAGCGCGATCACGCTGATTCCCGTCCATAGCGGTACGCCCAGCGCCGCGGCCGCCATGCCGCCGTCCACATACGCGCGCGGCGCCGGCCGAAAAGCCAGGCCATAGCCGATGCCTGCAAATATCCCCAAGAGCGATCCCCAAACGGCGTTGTCCAGAGTCGCCGCCAATACCACGCCGCTCGCTCCCCCGGCCAGCAGCCCGATCACCCCGCGCCGCGCGTACTTGTTCACGACGTTCCATCCTTCCCAGGATCGCAAGGCCATCTTCGCTCCGGTGTCGCTTTGAAATATTGCAAAATACTTACGCGTTGCCGAATTTGGGGCCTGAAGCTTTCTCGCCCCAAACCCGGCAGGCTACGAGCGCTCTTCTCCGGCGTGATCACCGCTTTCACGTTCTTCGTCTCTTTGTTTATCGTCGTCCGCCTCCGAGTCCGCGAGCCTCCGATCCGCCGCGCGGACAAAAACGAGGGTGAAGATGACCGCCGCGGCGGCGGCTCCCACCAAAAACAGGAGGGCGAGCAGCACGTTGGGTTCCAAAACGAACGCCTCCTTTATGTGAAGAGCAGGAGCAGGCGGCTGAACTTGCCGCCGCGCTCGCTGAGGGCCATCAGCCGTGGGCGCAATAATCGGTCGAGTCCGAAGTAGCGTCCCGGAGCGAGGCCGAACATGACGATGGAGAGGAGCAAAATGGTCTGGTAGCTCCACTCCCACTCGTATGGCTGCGGGATGCCCGCCAGCCCGATCGTGAGCTGCGCGGACATCCCTATCGCCGCTAAAGCCCCGAGCCGGCTCATAAACCCCAGACACAGACTCAAGAAGATGAACGCCTCCGTCCCCCATATGACGTACCCGAACCAGCGGATGTTCGGCTTGACGACGTTCTCGATGAACGCCCCGTTCGCCTGCTGCGCTATGCCGATGGGTATGCTCAGTTCGGGGCCGGGGTTGGAGCGGATTATGTTGGCCGAAAATAGCTCGCGCGGCTTGTCCGCGTAGAACGCCTCTATCCCGATCCAACCGCACAACCCCGGCTCGCGCGCGAGGTTCCCCTCCGGGCTAGCCTGCGAGAAGGCGTAGTCCTCCGTGCAGCTAAAGGTCGGAGGGGCCTTCCACCAGAGCTGCGTGAAGAACAGATACCCCAACCCGATGCTCGCTATCGCGATAGCGATGACGGTGATGCTCCGTTCCACGCGCGACGAGGAGTATATGCCCTCCCTGGGCTGCTTCGGTTCCCGGCTCTCTACAGAACTCATCTCTGACATATCGATGCTCCTTTCAGAAAAGTGTCAAGGTCAGGCGCCGGACGATGATGGAGTCGCCGTACCAACGCGGGGGTGATGCCGAAGTGACCTCCTCCTTTCCCGGCGTGCATCCTACCGTGAGTATGTAAGGACTCATACTTGCTCTCCACGGGCCAAAGTACCACGCTCTCCGTTGGCGGGTTGGGACTCTTGCTCCAGCAGCCCGAGTGATTCGAGGGCGTCCTGGGTCGCCGGAAGGTCGGGGCGTTCGAGGACGAGTGGCCGCAGGTGCCGGATGTCTTCCACCACGTCGACAGCGAAGGTAGCCTCGAGTAGCCCCACCGACAGGCCTGAGAGCTGGGCTCGGGCGATGATGCCCTCGAGCTCCGTGCCCATGCTCATCGGCATTCCTTGCAGCACGTCGTGCCAGCCGCGCATCCCGATCAGATAGTAGCCGCCATCGTAGGTCGGCCCGAAGACGATATCTTGCCGGTCGAGGCAGCGGAAGGCTTCCTCTATTATCTCGACGGTGAGGTGGGGCGAGTCGGAGGCGATCAAGACGGTTCGCTCCTCTCCGCGGCTCGCGGCCTCCCGGAACAACTCCCTCTGACGCCAGGTCAAGTCGCCCTCTCCCTGGAAAAGGACCCGTCCCGTCTCGCCGGTGAGGGATGATATCTCCGGCCAGGCGTCGGGCGGCGTCACGTACCAGGCCAGGGCGAACGGGGAGGCGGAGAAACGCGCGGCCAGATCTCGCAGGAAGGCCCGGTAGAGGATGATCGCCCGCTCGTGGCCGATGGACCGGCCGAGCCGCGTCTTCGCGAACCCGGGCCGAGGCGCCCTGGCGATGACGTAGAGCGCGTCTCTCACCGGCTCGCTTCTTTCGCAGGCAGTTCCCGGTGTTTGCGAGGCGCCCACCGCGAGTAGCGGAGTATCGTCGAGACCATGCGCCAGCCGACCTTCAAGCTCCCCACGAGCGTACCGCCGACCTTCGAGACTCCGACCCGCCGATGGCACCGTACCGGAACCTCGCGGTAACGATAGCCCGCCCGGGCGGATTTCACGATCATCTCGGACGGCCAACCGTAGGTCATCTCCCGCATCTCGAGTGCCAGCAAGTCATCCCGGAGTATCGTCCGGAACGGTCCCACGTCGCTAACCTGGACCCCGTAGATCGCGCGCATCAAAAAGGCGGCCAGACGATTACCGAAAATTTGCTGCCAGGTCATCGCCCCCCGTGCCCGCGAACCGAGGGCGCGAGATCCCACGACCAGGTCCGCCTCTCCCTTCAGAAGCGGCTCCAACACCCGTGGGAGGTCGTCCGGATCATCGGCGGCGTCCCCGTCGAGCAGGACGATCACCTCGGCGTCCCGGGCGGCGAGAACCCCGGCGAGGGAGGCGTATCCGTAGCCGCACCGCTCCTCGCGCACGACCCGCGCCCCGACGCTGCGGGCGATCTCCCCTGTTCCGTCGGTCGAGCCGTTGTCCGCGACTATGACCTCACCGGCGGCCAGCAGCGCCTGCTCCCGCAGGCGCTCTACCACCCGCGCGATCGAGGTAGCCTCGTTGAGAGCAGGGATCACAGCGGCGATGCGCGACTCGGAGCGACATCCGGAATCCGCGTTGTCTCCCGCATAGTGGTCGGCGAGCTTCATGCTGGCAGGCGCCCGGCGGTCTTGATGACGGTCGTGCAGGCGTTGCCCGCCTTCGGAACGTCCTCTGGGTCACTAAGAGTGTAACGGAGCATCTCCTGGATACGTCGGACCTCTTCTTCTCCACCTCGCACCACCGGGCAGTATTCGTCCGGCTCGTCCAGTTTTCCCCGCAGCGCCCGGCGGCTCGCGCAGCCCCCGGCGCAGCTCTCGACGAACCGGCACGACTCGCACGCCTCCGGTACCTGCCGGGATTTCTCAAACTCGCGCTGGTCCCAGATGTTCTGCTCCGCGTCCGCGAGCTGCGGGATACGCGCGGCTGCCGCCGGCCAGTATGGGCAGGGCGTGATCGTGCCCGCCGGCAGCGCGCGGATGCTCCGTTGCCCGCACGGATTGCCCCGGGTCGTCTCAAGCCCCATGATCGCGTTCACCAGCGGCTCGCTGCACACGACCACCGGCCCGGCGGCGAACAGGTTGGCGAATCCCTGCCAGAACTGCTCGTATGAGAGGGTGAACTCCTCGCCCGTCACGGGCTGATAGACGTTGACGCGCAGGTCGCAGCCGAGCCCGAACGCAAACCGCGCCACTTCGTTCATCCGGTCGTAGTTGGTGTTCATCATCACCGCCGCCACGGAAGTAGGGATGTCCAAACGCCGGCAGCGCTGGAGGGAGTTGATCGCCATCTCCCACGCGCCTTCGCCACGGAACTCGTCCATCTCCTCTTTGGTAGGAAAGTCGAAGGAGAGCTCGACGGAGTGGAAGCCTGCCAGCTCTCTGTCGGTGAGCATGTCCAGACTGTAGCCGTTCGAGGTAATAGCGGCCTTGACCTCCCGATCCCGAAATAGCGCGAGCATCTCCCGATACTCGGGGTGTACCCCATTCTCGCCGACCCCCAGGTTGACCGACCCCACGTCCAGGTTGTCCAGGATCGTCTCGACCTGCGGCACGGAGAGCCGCTGTTGGGTCAGCGTGGGCCGGTAGCAATGAGGGCAGGCCAGGTTGCATTCGTTCGTGAGACCAATACCGACAGCAACGGGCATATCCCTAAACCTTTCTATTTCCTACAACTCCACACCGTAAGTAGCATCGCATACATCACTTATCGGTAGTTTGTTGAAGTAGGAGGATGGCTGTGTTCCAATGGTGGCAACAAGGAGGAGATGCCGCCATGACCAAAAGACTTCCCGCCCCTCCGGCTCCCGGACCGCTCGAGGATTTCGCCGAGAGGTT
>JALZNL010000514.1 GCA_030857715.1 Actinomycetota bacterium
CGGGCCCAGGCCCTGCGGTGGATGTTCTTCGAGCAGGAGACCCACGCGCCGAACGTCGCCTCGCCGAGGTACTGGATCACGCATGGCCTCGAGATGACGGAGGAGCGCCGCGTGACGCTCGAGCCCAAGAGGAGGCTCGGGTACGCAGCCCTCGGGGTCATGGAGGGGCGCCTGAAGGACCACGACTTCTTCGTCGGCGGGCGCTACTCGATTGCCGACATCGCACTCTACGCCTACACGCACGTAGCCCACGAGGGCGGCTTCGACCTCGGCCGGTTCCCGGCGGTGCGCGCCTGGCTGCAGCGGGTCGCCGCTCAAGCCGGCCACATCCCCCTCACGCAGGGCTGAACCGGACAAGGAAGGAGGACCAGGGTTAGTACACCCGAGTCCTCCCGTCGCACTTGCACCTTGTGAGAGGCCGCGCCTGTAGGGAGCGTGCCGGCATGTACGTGGGCGCGAGTTGCCCAAGCGAAGGTAGCGGTACGCCTGTGCCCATTCGCTAAGTACTTGCCAATTCAAATTGCTCAGTGCCCTCCTCGGTCAGAAGGGCACGGAACCTAAACCCGAGCGTTCTGTGAAATGTGTCAGTACTGCCTGAAGAACATCCATCGCAGGACCCGGGCGCGCCCCAGCCGGCCGTCGGGCAAGAACGGCGTTCCCTCCGAGAGGTAGAACAGGATCGCGCCGGACTCCGCCAGAGCCTCGCCGTCGTCGGTCTCGAGCACCGGGACGCGTCCGTTGGGGTTGACCCGCTGGAGGAACCCCGGGGTGCGCGTCTCGCCGCGATCTATGTCGTACTCGATCCGCTCGAACGGTACGTTGAGCTGCGCCAGCAGCAGCCGGATTTTGTACCCGTTGCCCGAAGAGAGGTTGTCGTGCAGGATCACGCCGTCTCCCGTCGAGGCCGGCGCACCAGCTCGCCGCCGCAGTTGGGGCAGACGCGCTCCATGTCGGCCGCGCAGCCCTCGCAGAAGGTGCATTCGTGGCTGCAAATGAACGCCACCCCACGCTCCGTAAGGTCGTTGTTGCACCGTTCGCAACGGCCCCTCATCTCCAGGCTCATGCTCCCTCCTCTGGCTCTTCCCCGCCTTCCGGGCCATAGAAGACGACCCACGCGACGAGATCGTCCGTGAAATTCTCGAAGCGGTGCTCGACGCCGGCCGGCACGAACAGCGCGTCGCCGGGTCCGAACGGGTGGCGGTCCGGGCCGCTGACGAACTCGCCGCTTCCCGAGACCACGAAGTACAGCTCGTCCCTGGAATGCGGCGTCTGGGGGTCTTGCCCGCGTGGGGCGTAGACTTCGACCTCCATCGTGCCGTGCTCCAGCACCTTCGCGAACCGCCCGCCGCCCGGACCCGGCAGCCGCCCCATCGCCCCCGCGACCGTCGCCCGGCGCCCGTTCGACTCGTGGGTCTTCCCTGTCATCGTGCCTCCTCCCGCCCGTCGGTGCCGCCGGCCAGCCTCCGCTTCAGGTTGGCCCGCACTTGCGGCCACTCGTCGTCGATGATGCTGTAGTAGGCCGAGTCGCGGCGTTGCCCCCCGCGCACGAGCATGTGCTTGCGGAAGATGCCCTCGAACCGGGCCGGGAGGGCGGCCATGGCGTCCCTGGAGCGTTCGTTGCGCCTGTCGGTCTTGAACTCGACGCGGACGCAGCCGAGGCTGTCGAAAGCGTGCCCCAGCATCAGGAGCTTCGCCTCGACGTTGGCGCCGGTCCTCCAGCGCGAGGGCGCGAGCCAGGTCCACCCGATCTCCAGCCCCCGGTGCTCGGGGCGAAGCGCGAGAAAACGGGTGCTGCCGACTGGCTTACCGGTCTTCGCGTCCACGGTGGCGAACGCGGCCTCGGTCCCGGCCTCCGAACGGGCCAGGGCGTCGTCGATCCACGGTCGGAACGTCTCCCTGGTCGCGGCGGGATAGTAGGAGCCGTCTCCGGCGGGGAAGGGCATCCAGGCCCATATCCTCTCGTTCCGCGCGGCCTCGAAGAGCCCCTCCTCGTGCCGCCGCGCCAGCGGCTCCAGCCGCACGACCTCGCCCTCCAGCACGCCCGCCAAATTTTCCCACACGCCCATCACCCCTTCCCCAGGCTGAACATAACCGGACCATCCCGGGCTGCCGGCCCACTTCTTCGAACCCGATCTTCCGCCGCATTACGGGACATGTTAGAGCAATGCGGATCTTTCGCCAGATCCATTATCACGCTGTTCGACCAGGCCACTAAGATTGGGGGCGGGAGATGGTAAAGAGGGCCGCGGAGGTGCCGCCCTGGGTCTCGCTGGACGCGCCCTCCGGCCGGCCGCTGCACCGGCAGCTCTACGAGGGCGTGCGGGCCGGCACCCTCTCCAGCCGGCTTCCGACGCGGACGCTCGCCGCCGAGCTGGGCGTCTCGCGCACCACGGTGGTGAAGGCCTTCGACCAACTGCTCGCCGAGGGCTACTTGGAAGGTAAGACGGGGTCAGGCACCTACGTCGCGGGGCCATTCCAGACGGAGGAGTTGGCCTCCTGATCGGATACGCGGCCGTCGGAGAGGCGGGGATCCGAGAAAGCGTGCGCCGTCTGGCGGAGGCGCAGGAGTAGGCTTCAGGTGTCAGGTTCCAGGCATCAGGGAACGTAGACACGAAAACCTTCTGGTGAAAACGATATCATTGGTGGCGATTTTCGTGGGGATCACCGCCGTAAACCTGGAAAGCTGACGGCTGATACCTGAAGCCTTATGAGAGGAGCCGACGTGGCGGAGAGCAGGAACACCGG
>JALZNL010000515.1 GCA_030857715.1 Actinomycetota bacterium
CAAGCTCCCTGACTTTATCGGCAGGGCCCTGGAGTCCCTCCGGTCCTCGCGCCCCTAGCTTTCGGGCATCGGCACGCCCGGCCCGACTTACACGGTTCTGGTGGATCGGTGCGTGGTTCGGCGATGGCGCGTGGGTTCGTGGGGGGTATTCCGGTGGAGATGGAGACGCCCCGGCGGGAAGTTTCCATGGAATGTTTTGGCCCCCGTCCCATCCGGGTAATCAGATGCAAGTGGGCGTCCGGCGACGGGCGCCTCTGTCTGCCCGGAGAACGGACGACGAGAAGGAGGCCGCTTGAAGGCTGTCGTTTACCAGGAACCGTTCAAGGTTACGGTGGAGCAGATGCCGGACCCGACCATAGAGGCGCCGACAGACGCGGTGGTCAGGATCACCACGACCAACATCTGCGGGTCGGACCTGCATATGTACGAGGGTCGCACCCCGGCCGAGCCTGGCTTTATCTTCGGCCACGAGAACATGGGCATCGTCGAAGAAGTCGGAAGCGGCGTCTCCAAGGTGCAGGTCGGAGACAGGGTGAGCCTGCCGTTCAACATCGGCTGCGGCTTCTGCTTTAACTGCGAGCGCGGTACGACGGGCTTCTGCCTGACGGTGAACCCCGCCGGCGCCGGCGGCGCCTACGGCTTCGCGGGCATGGGCCCATACCAGGGAGGCCAGGCCGAGTACCTGCGCGTCCCGTTCGCGGACTTCAACTGCCTGGAGCTTCCCGGCGGCGAGGAGCACGAGAACGACTTCACGATGCTCTCGGACATCTTCCCGACCGGCTACCACGGCACCGAGATGGCCGACGTCAGGCCCGGCGACACTGTGGCGGTCTTCGGGGGCGGCCCGGTCGGCATCATGGCGGCGTACAGCTCCATGCTGCGCGGGGCTTCGGCGGTCTACGTCGTTGACCAGGTGCCCGAGAGGCTCAAGGCGGCCGAGGACATCGGGTGCATCCCGGTGGACAACTCCAAGGGAGATCCCGCGGACCAGATCTGGGAGATGCGTAATGGGGACGGCGTGCAGAAGTCCGTCGAGGCGGTCGGCTACCAGGCCCACGGCCCCGACGGCACCGAGGACCCGATGGCGACGCTCGAAGGTTGCGTCAAGGTGACGAATCCGGCAGGCAGGATCGGCTGCGTCGGCCTCTTCGTCGTCGGCGACCCCGGTGCGCCCGACGAGGCCGCCCAGCAGGGCTACTACCAGTTCCCGATGGGCCTCTTCTGGATGAAGGGCCTTACGCTCGGCACCGGGCAGGCGAACGTCAAGAAGTACAACCGCCACCTGCGCGACCTCATCGTGGCCGGCAGGGCCGTCCCGAGCCAGATCGTCTCCCACGAGGTCCCGCTCGACGAGGCCCCCGACGCCTACGACAGGTTCGACAAACGCATAGACGGCTACACCAAAGTCCTCCTCAAGCCGTAGCCGGAACTTCGAGAGGAGCACTCACGATGGAGATGCATCATGTCAGGAGGGGCAGCGGGAAGCCGTTGCTCCTCCTCCACGGCCTCGGCGGGAGCTGGCGCGAGTGGGCCCCCGTCCTCGACGATCTGGCCACCGAACGCGAAGTGATAGCCGTGGACCTGCCCGGCTTCGGCGAGACCCCGCCCCTGCCCGGCAAGGTCTCCATAGAGACGCTGGCGGACGCGGTTACGCGGTTTCTGGAAGAACAGGACCTCGTCGGCGTGGACGTGGCCGGGGGTTCGATGGGGGCGCGGCTCGCGCTGGAGCTGGCGCGTCGCGGCGTCGTGGGGAGCACCGTCTCCCTCGATCCTGGAGGGTTCTGGGGCGGCTGGCAGAAGGGGTTCTTCTTCGCCTCGATCTGGCTGTCCATACGCCTGATCCGGCTATTGCAGCCGGTGATGCCGCAGATCACGGCAAGCCCGGTAGGCCGCACCCTGCTCTTCGCCCAGTTCTCGGCCCGCCCCTGGCGCCTCTCGCCGAAAGTTACCCTCGACGAGATGCGCTCTTTCGCCGCCTCGCCCTCCATCGACGAAGCCCTGGACCAGTTGGTCAACGGGCCGGCCCAGAAGGGGGCCCCGCGGGGTTCGATGCGCGGGCCCGTCGTGATCGGCTGGGGCCGTCAGGACCGGGTGTGCCTGCCGGGCCAGTCGGAGAAGGCTCTGAGGCTCTTCCCGGACGCGCGGTTGCACTGGTTCGACCATGCCGGCCACTTCCCCCAGTGGGACGTCCCGAAGGAGGCGGCGCGCCTGATCCTGTCGAGCACCGGGTAGAGAACGCACGAAAGATTATCGAAAGGAGATCCAACATGGCTGACGTAAACGTAGGGCTACTGGTTCGTATAGAGGCGTTGCCCGGCAGGGAGTCCGAGGTCGAGCAGTTCCTGCAGGGCGGGCTGGCGCTCGTCGACGAGGAGCCGGACACGATCACCTGGTACGCGATCCGTCTCGGGCCGACCACGTTCGGCATCTTCGACACTTTCCCGGACGACTCGGGCCGCCAGGCGCACCTCTCGGGCCAGGTTGCCGCGGCACTCATGGAGAACGTCGGCGAGCTTATCGAGGAGCCCACCATAGAGCAGGTGGACCTGATAGCGGCCAAGCTGCCCCGGTAGCCCAGCCGGGAAAGACCCCGTAAGCGAGAGCGATGTCGGAAACCGACGAAGAGGAGGCAATTTCGTGCCCCAAGACATGAACGTCGTGGCCCAGGAGAGGTTCGCCGCGGGCGTCAGCAGCGGCAGCTTCGATGTCTTCGACGAGGTGGTGTACGGCACGGGCTGGGGG
>JALZNL010000516.1 GCA_030857715.1 Actinomycetota bacterium
GCGAGGGCGGCCTGCTCCAGCAGCCAGCCGTTGATCCTGACGCGCGAGGCGCCGGTCTCGTTGCCGAAGTACGGCTCGAAGCGGGCGAGCTCCTCCGTGTTCAAAAACTCCCTTACGTAGGCCATGTAGACCCACAGGTCGTTGTACGAGTGCGGCACCCGCGTCCTGGACGCGAAGGCCAGGACCAGGCCGCAGGCAGCGAAAGGCAACCAGAGCCACCGGTGCGCCCGCTCCTCCGGCCCGGGTATCCCCTCGACGGGACGACCGCGGGTGAGCGCCACCGCGACGGCCGCCAGCAGGGACGCGGCCACGACGCCGCCGGAGATCGCGAGGTAGAAGCCCAGGCTGCGGTGGGTCATCAGCACGGGGACGCCCATCATCCCGAAAAGGCCGGCGCTGAGGACGAACGCCGCGGGCAGCGCGGCGGCACCGGGGAAGTACTCCCCCAGAAACCGGCGCGTCAGCAGCAGCCCGGGTGCGAGGAACAGGAAGAGGGTGGCCGCGTAGCGCAGACCGGGGAGCGCGTGGAGGGCGTCCCGCAGGGGCCAGAGCACGATGACGGAAACGACGCCCGCCAGCGCGACGAGGATCTCCGGGGAGCGCGCCCGCTGCCCGAGCCTGGCCTTTCCCAACACCATCCTCCTCTAGCGGTCAGGCCCGGTTCGGGGACGACGCCCACAGGACCGCGATGATTCTAGCAAGCACAGACGGACGGCCCGGGGCAGCCCTCACCCCTCCGCGACGCCGCCGCGGGAGGACCGGCCCGCCCGCCAGGAGAGGAGACCGTCCACCGCCAGGGAGAGGCCCAACCACACCCATCCCAGGCCGAAGAGCATCCAGAGCACGGTCCCGAAAGACCCGAGGTCCACTATGAAAGCGACCAGGCCGCACAGGGAGCCCACCACGAAGGGCAGGAGGCCCCACGTTGGCAGGTCCCCGTCGCGCGGGGCGGCGACGCCGAAGAGGATGGCGCCGGCGCCGAGGAGGAGTAGCCCGAGGCGGAACGACCGGTACGCCGGCGCCGTCATGATGAACGTGTCGTCCAGGCCGAGCCAGAATAGGCCGGTGCCGCCGGCCACGACCAGGACCAGGCCGAGAGAGGCCAGCCAGAAGCCTGCCTTCTCCAGGATCCCCCCGGACTGGCGCAACTGGAGCCCGACGAGCCCCACAAGGACGAGCAGCGGCGCCGACGGGAAGAGCTTCCAGAACACGTTCGGTGTGCCGAAGGCCGTCTCGGAGATGGAGGCGCCTATGGGAGAGAGCGCCCACAGCGCGCCGCCGGGAACGACCAGGAGCCCGGCCCACCTCACGAGGAACCCGAACAGTCGGTGCAAGACCTTCACCCTAGTAGCTGGGCAGCGGGCCGCCCGCGTCCTTCAAAACGTAGTCCGTGAACATCTTCTTCGCCCCGCCGGGGTTCGCGGAGGAGATGTTTTTGTCCATCTTCGGGTCGTTTTCGAGGTCGAAGAGCTTGGCCTCAGCCCCGTCGTAGCGGGCGAACATCGCGTAGCGGTCGTCGCGGGCCCAGACGTGGTCGTGGTAGCCGGCCGTAAAGTACGGGCGGGCCTCCTCCGGTTCGCCGCCCTCCAGCAACGGGGTCACGTTCTGCCCCTGGAGCGGGGCTGGGGGCTCGACGCCTAAAGAGCCGAGTATGGTCGGTGTTACGTCGTGGGTGGAGACAAAGAAGTCGCTCGTCTCTCCCGCGCCCTTGCCCTGGGGGTGCTTGATCATAAAGACCGTGTCCGTGAGCTCCGGGTAGAGGGCGGTGACGACCTTGCCCGCGTAGCCGTGCTCCCCGAAAGCGTGGCCGTGATCGGAGAGAAAGACGAACATCGTGTTCTCCATCAGGCCGAGCTCCTCGGCCCTCTGCATGAAGTTGCCGAGCCAGTGGTCCATCATGGTGACCTCGCCGGCGTAGAGGGCGCGCATCCGTTCGAGTTGCGCCTCCGTCATCCAGTCCGAGGTGCCGCTGCTGGAGGTCACGGGCTCCGGCCCGCCGTAGCCGTCGGAGTACATGTTCGTGTACTTCTCCGGTGGGTCCCAGGGCTCGTGCGGGTCGTAGACGTCCACGGTAAGGAAGAACGGCTGGGACCCCTTCGCCGCCTCCATGAACTCCATCCCCTTCAGGAAGACCTGCGGGGCGAACCAGTCCTCCTCGCGCCCGCGGCCAAGGGTGTTCGCGTAGTACTGGAGCATGATCTCCTCGGCGTGCGAGGCGTTGGGCCCGCCGATGAGGGCCTCCTCTATCTTCTTCTTGGACTCGGAGGTCTGCGGCCTGAAGAAGTCCCTCTCCTGCCCCCGGACGAAGTGGAAGGCGTGGAAGCCGCGGTGGAAGTCGTAGAAGGGCCTGAACTGGTGGAGGGTATCCGTCACGAAGAGGTTGTAGAAACCCTCCGCGCTGAGTATCTCCGCGAGCGTGGTCTGGTCCCTGGGTATGGGCTGCCAGCCCCAGAGGCCGACGTCCTCGGAGTACCATTTCTGCCAGTCCCTGAACGGGAAGGTCCGGATGCCCGTGTGGATGCCGCGCCGGGCCGGAATGGAGGGGATGGACTCGGGGTAAGACCGGGTGAAGCGGAGGCTCCCCTTCGCTATCTCGTCGAGGTTGGGCGTCTTCACGGTCCGGCTGCCGTAGGCGCCGACGTGGTCCTTTCTCAAGGAGTCGATCAAGACCAGCACTACGTTCATCCTGGATCCCCCACTCGGAAGGTACTCTTCTGGCAACTGCGTGAGCTGG
>JALZNL010000517.1 GCA_030857715.1 Actinomycetota bacterium
GAGGTGAACTTCGCCGGGGAGCCCGTGGCCGTCGTTCTGGCGACCGACCGCTACAAGGCCCAAGACGCCCTCGAGTTCATCGAGGTCGAATACGAGCCTATGGGCGCGGTTACGGACATCGAGGGTGCGCTCGAAGACGGAGCTCCCCTGGCGCACGAGGAGTTCGGGACCAACGAGTGCTACGTCTGGCCGCTCGCGACGGGAGACATAGACGAGGCCTTCGAGAAGGCGGATGTAGTGGTCAGGGAACGCTACGTCCAGCAGCGCCTCATCCCCAGCGCCATCGAGACGCGGGCCGTCGTCGCACAGCCCGAGCCGTTGGATAGCTTTACCGTGTACACCTCGACCCAGGTTCCCCACTTCGTCAAGGACGTGCTCTCCGTGATGTGCGGGGTGCCTGATACCAAGCTGCGGGTCGTGGCACCGGACGTGGGAGGGGGTTTCGGTTCCAAGCTGAACGTGTACTCGGAAGAGGTGCTGGCGCTGGAGGTGGCGCGCAAGCTCGGGGCGCCGGTGAAGTGGGTGGAGGACCGCTCCGAGAACCACCTGGCGACGACCCACGGCCGGGGACAGGTCCAGTACATCGAGCTCGCCGCGACGAGCGAGGGCAGAATCCTCGGGATGAAGGTCAAGCTCCTGGCCGACATGGGCGCCTACCTGCAGCTCCTAACGCCCGGCATCGCCATCCTCGGCTCCTTCACTTACCCCGGCCTCTACGCCTTCGACGCTTACTCCTTCGAGTGCACCGGGGTCTTTACCAACCTCACGCCGACCGACGCCTACCGCGGCGCCGGGCGCTCCGAGGCGGCCTACGCCCACGAGCGTATAATGGACGCCCTCGCTCGTGAGCTCGATATGGACCCGGCGGAGCTGCGCCTGAAGAACTTGCTACCACCCTTCGACGAACCCACCACGAACCCGGCGGGCGTCCAGTACGACTCAGGCAACTACGAGTCCTGTATGAGGAAGGCCCTGGAGCTGGCGGACTACGAGGGGGTCCGCGCCGAGCAACGTCGCCGCCGCGAGGCCGCTGATGCCAAGCAGATCGGCATCGGCATCGGCAATTTCACCGAGAGCGGTGGTCTCTCACCTTCCAAGGTCTCGGCGGCGGTCCGCCTGCAGAGCGGCGGTTGGGAGGCCGCCTCCGTGCGTATACTCGCCTCGGGCAAGGTTGAGGTCGTCACGGGCACCAGCCCACACGGCCAGGGCCACGTCACCAGCTGGTCCCAGATAGCAGCCGACGCTTTGGGCGTCGATGTGGACGACGTGGAGGTTCTGCACGGAGACACGGCGATAGCCCCCTATGGCCGCGACACCTACGGCTCCCGCAGCCTCTCGGTCGGGGGCGTCGCGGTGCACCTCGCCTGCGACAAGGTGGTGGATAAGGGCAAGAAAATAGCGGCGCACATGCTAGAGGCGGCGGAGGAGGACATCGAGTTCGAGGGCGGACGCTTCTCCGTTGCCGGTTCCCCTGATCGGAACGTCACGATACAGAACGTCGCCGCAGCGGCTTACCTGGCTGATAACCTCCCCGAGGGGATGGAACCGTTGCTCAACGAGGACTACGTCTTCGATCCGCCCAACTTCACCTGGCCGTACGGGACCCACATCTGCGTGGTGGAGGTGGACACCGAAACAGGGATGGTCACCATCCCCAAGTACGTAGCAGTGGACGACTGCGGGCCGGTGGTCAACCCGGCTATCGTGGACGGCCAGCTGCACGGCGGCATCGCGCAGGGGATAGGGCAGGCCCTCTACGAGGAGGCCGTCTATGACGACGACGGCAACCTGGTGACCGGCACGATGGTTGACTACCTCGTCCCCGGCGCCCCAGAGATACCGAACATGATACTCGACCGGACAGAGACTCCTTCCCCCACCAACCCGATGGGCGTGAAGGGCATAGGGGAGTCGGGCGCCATAGCCGCCCAACCGGCCGTTATCAACGCGGTTATAGACGCGCTCTCGCACGAGGGCGTCACCCACGTAGACATGCCGGCTTCCCCGATGCGGGTGTGGCAGGCCTTGCAAGAAGCCCGAGGCCAGAGATCCGGCACGCGCGACGCCGACCTCTCAGGACGCCCTTCGCTGTCGAGGAGGGCGGAGCAAGACAATGTCGATAGAGTTTAGCCCGGGGACGGTGTAGGTAGACGAAAGGACCGCCTCCTCTTACCACCGTTCGTCCCCGGTTTCCGGCGCCGCAGATACCAGCAGGGGTTTGATTTTCGAACCTCCGGGTAAGTAAAGTAACGCACATTCCCGGGCAGAGGAGGAACAGGTGGCTAGACGAGGCACGAGCGGCCGGCAGGACAAAGACGAAGGCGCCATGGACAAGGCCAAGGGCCGGATGAAGGAAGCGGCTGGTTCCCTGACCGGTGACAAAGACACGAAGTCCGAGGGACGCGCGGACCAGCGTCGCGGAAACCTAAAGGATAAGAAGGGTAACCTGAAAGATCTGCTGAAGTAGGCTACAGGCATTAGGCTTCAGTCAAGGAAAGCCAGTCAATAGACGAGAGGGCCGGGGATTCTCTCCCCGGCCCTCTCGCTTACCAGCCGCGTTTGTGTACGTGCCAGGTTCGCCTGGCTCAGAACCTGACGGCTGAAACCTGAAGCCTGAAACCTACGAAGAGGAGGATACGTGAACACTACGGGCACCGTTGGCTACGCGGCGATGTTCGAGCAGTTCCATCCGACGGACCTGTTGAAGTGGTGCAAGACCGCGGAGGATTCCGG
>JALZNL010000518.1 GCA_030857715.1 Actinomycetota bacterium
TCCCAGATCAGGTTCCCGCCCGCATCCGCGTATACGGCGCCCTCCGGCCCGAGCTTGAGAACGACGGCGGGGTAGTACGGCAGCAGCTTCTCGAGGATACGGTCCGAGTCCTTCTCGCCGGTCAGGATCTTGCCTTCCGTGAGGTTGGGGAAGAAGAGGTCCGCGCCGCGGGTCCACTCCAGGAAGCGGTCGGGGCCTATGGACTCGAGCAGGGGGATGGAGGAGGGGTCCACGGAGACGGTCATGCCCGCCCCGCGGGCGAGGCGCAGGGCCTTCAGGGCTGTCTCGCGGCGGCTTCCGCCGGAGAGGGTGTAGCCGGAGAGGTGGAGGTGTCCTGCGGTGAAGAGTGTTTCGGGGAGGTCGTCCGGGCTCAGGGCCTCGCCGGCGCCCCTGTCCGTGATCATGGTCCGCTCCCCCGCCCCGTCCACGAGCACGAAGACCTTGCCGGTCGCCAGCGAGGGGTCGCGGGCCAGGTACGACCTTACGCCAGACCGCTCCATCTCGCCTTCGAGGAAACGGCCGAAGACGTCGTCGCCGACCCTGCCGACGAAGCGGGTCTCGACGCCCGAGTGGGCGAGCCAGGCGGCGGCGTTCGCGCCGGAGCCGCCCGCGGCCAACTGGATCGGGACGAAGGTGTCGGTACCGAGGGTTATCTCCCCGTCCGCCTTCGCGAGCATATCGTAGAGCAAGTCCCCCACGACCAGGACCCTGGGGCCCGCCGCGTTCAGGAGATCCCGGCGAGCGAGACGGCTATGCGGGCGGCGAGCCTGGCGTTGCCCTGTATGATCTTCTTGTTGACCCGCAGGCTCTCCCCTCCCGTCTCCTCCGCGAAACGGTCCAACAGGAAAGGCGTGACGTCTTTCCCCCGCACCCCCCGCCGCCCCATCTCCTCGAGCGCCGCCCGCAACGCGCGGTCGTGCAGTTCGGGGTCGAGCTGGTCTTCTTCCGAAAGGGGATTGGCCACGACGAGGCCGGAGCGCCCGAGCCCGAGCTCGGCAAGCGCCAGGACCAGGCGCGCGGCCTCCCCCTCGTCCCCCACCGACCAGTCCACCGTCTGCCCCGAGTCGGCCAGGTAGAAGCCGGGGAACCGCCCGGTGCGGAAGCCCACGACGGGCACGCCCGAGGTCTCCAGGTACTCGAGGGTGGCCGGCACATCGAGGATGGACTTCACGCCGGAGCAGACCACCACCACCGGCGTCCGGGCGAGGGCGGCGAGGTCGGCGGAGACGTCCCAGCTCTCCCGGGCCCCGCGGTGGACGCCCCCGAGGCCCCCCGTGGCGAAGAGCCTTATGCCGGCGAGGGCGGCCAGGTGCGCGGTGGCGGCGACGGTGGTCGCCCCGTGGATGCCCTTGGCGGCGGCCACGGGGAGGTCCCTGGCGGAGAGCTTCTCGATGTCGCCGGCGGTTGCCATCAGCTCCAGCTCGACGCCGTCCAGGCCGACCTTCGGGTTGCCGTCTATGACGCCCACGGTGGCGGGGACGGCGCCCTCCGCGCGGATCAGGCGTTCCGATTCGCGGGCCACTTCGAGGTTGTCCGGGTGGGGGAGGCCGTGGGAGATCAGGGTTGACTCCAGCGCCACCACGGGGTCTCCCCTCTCGATTGCCTCAGCGACCTCCGGGCTGACCGCGAGGCTCAAGCGGCGGGCTCTACGCAGCGCTCGTCGTTGTTGCGGGGGCTGTTGACGAACCGGCTGACGGGGAAGGTCTCGAGGTCGTCCCCGGGGTACGGCCTGAGCAGGGAGACGAGCTCCTCCCTCTCGGCCTCGGGGTCGAGCCAGGCGTCGCGGTCTCTGGCGGGCAGGATCACGGGCATCCTCTCATGGACCTCCCCGACGAGATCGTTGGCCGATGTCGTGAGGATGGTGCAGGAGAGGATCTCGCCATCGTTCCAGCTCTCCCAGAGCCCGGCGAAGGCGAAGGGGCGCTCGTCCTTCATGCGGATGTAGAAAGGCTGCTTGCCGCCGTCCTCGCGCTTCCATTCGTAGAAGCCGTCCGCCGGTATCAGGCACCGGCGGCGGCGGAAGGCGCTGCGGAAGGAGGGTTTGTCAGGGGCGGTCTCACTGCGGGCGTTTATCATGCGCGCCCCGATCCCAGGGTCGGCCGCCCAGGAGGGCACGAGTCCCCACCGGAGCAACTCCAGCCGCCGGCTTCCGCCCTCCGCCACGACGGCCGCGACGGACTGCGTCGGCGCGACGTTGAAGTTCGGCGAGAGGTCAGCCCTGACCTCGTTGAGATCGAACTCCGCGGCCAGTTGGTCGATGGGAACCGTCAGCGTGTACCTGCCGCACATAAGCCTCACCCCTTTGGAACCTCTCGGCTTTCGGCAAAACCGGGAGCCGACCGCCGAAAGCTGATGGCCGATCCCTCCTTCTATTGTACCGGGAGATGGGGCTCCTCCCACCGGTTGGTTGCGGGATCAGGGCCATCTCCCTCGCGCCTCTGTCAGCAGCCGGACGACCTCCTCGTCGGGGGTCTGGTCGAAGTTTGCGTACCAGAAGCCTATGGCCCCGAGGTCGGGTGGGCACCGGAGGCAGACGAGGTCGTCCACCTCGGGCCGGAGAAACTCCGCGGTCTGGTCGGCGCAGACGGGGACGGCGAGGACGAGCCGTCCCGGTCCCCTGAGACGCAATGCCTCGACGGCGGCCCGGGCGGTCACGCCGGTGGCGAGGCCGTCGTCCACGAGGATGACCGCCCGCCCGGCGACGGGCGTCTCGGGGAGTTCTCCCCGGAAG
>JALZNL010000519.1 GCA_030857715.1 Actinomycetota bacterium
CCCCCGAAGAGATTCCGTAAGCGCGTCGGCGTACGAGCACGCCGCCTTTGGCGGCTTTCAGCACGGCGCTTCGCGCCTTTCAGCACGCTCCGGCTACGCCTCCGCTTTCAGCTTGTCAGCCTTCAGCCTCTCGTGCCTTGCCAGGCCGCGCACGAGCCACCGCTTCCGGCAGTACCGTCTCGGGGAGAGCCCGGCGCGGTGCTTCGGGCAACGCCTAGCGGAATGCTGAAAGCAGCCGCAAGGCTGCGAGCTGAAAGTCCCTGGAGGGGACGTGCTGAGAGCGGAGGCGTAAGCCGGAGCGTGCTGAGGGCCCTCGAAGAGGGCGTGCTCGGATGACCGGCATCCTCCGGTCGATGCTCTCGATCTCCGCGGCCACGGTCCTCTCGCGGGTTACGGGCTACTTGCGCCTCTCGGCCCAGGCCGCCGTCCTCGGCACGGCCGTGGTGGCGGACGCCTACGCCCTCGCCGTGCTCCTGCCGAGCCTGATCTACGAGCTCTTCCTGGGCGGCATCCTCTACTCGATCTTTATCCCGGTGCTCGTGGACCGGATAACGTCTCACGGCGAGGATGACGCCCGCCGCCTGACGAACGCCCTGTTCACCCTGGTGCTGCCGTTGATGGTGCTTCTCGCCCTTCTCGGCGTCGTCTTTGCCGGCCCCCTCGTGGCGCTGGTCGTAGGCTTGAGCCCTTCCGGAGACGTCTCGCCCGCCGACACTCGGGAGACCATGGATCTCGCGGTGTTCTTTTTCCGCGCCTTCGCCGTACAGATGCTCTTCTACGGTGTAACCACCATCGCAACCGGGGTGCTCCAGGCCCACCGGCGGTTCTTCTTGCCGACCTTCGCGCCCGTGTTGAATAACCTGATCATCATAGGCTCCTTTGCCGCCTACGTTTTCCTGGAAGGTAGCGACCAGGGCCTGGCCCTCTACGTGCTCGCCTTCGGGGTGACGGTGGGCGTCGCGGTGATGGCGCTCGCCCTGGTGCCCACGCTGCTCGCCCTCGGCTACCGGCCGCGTCCGCAGCTCGGTCACCCGGCCCTGCTGCCGACCGCCCGGCTCGCGGGGCCCATGGTCGTGCTCGTGGCGGCGTCTGTCGGCTTTCAACTCCTGGCCGCCCGCCTGGCAACGGGCTTCGGGGCGTACGCGGAGCTCACCTACGCGTTCACCATATTCTCCCTGCCCTACGGCATCTTCGTGGTCGCCATCGCCACCGCCCTGATGCCCGAGCTCTCCGAGAAGCACTCCAGGGAAGACGTCGAGGGCTACAGGGAGACGTTCTCGTTCGGGCTTAGGACCATGCTGTTCGTCGTGGTGCCGTCCACGGTCGGCATGATCGTGCTCGCGGAGCCCATCGTCGGCCTCCTCTACCAGCGCGGCGAGTTCGGGGCCTCCGATACCCGGGCCGTAGCCGTCCTGCTCGTCGCCTACTCGGTCGGCCTGCTCGGCTACTCGGCGTACTTCTTTCTCGTCCGCGCTTTCTACTCCCGCCAGAACACCAAGACCCCGGCCCTCCTGAACGTCGGCATCCTTTTCGTCTACGCGGCCCTCGCCTACGGCCTCTCCTTCCTCCTCGAGGCCGTGGGCGTCGTGCTGGCCCTCTCTATCGCCTACGGTATGCTCGCGCTCCTCGCCCTCTCCGCCACCCGCGGGGAGATCGGCCGGATCGACGGCCGCCGCATCCTCGCCTCGCTCGCGAAGATCGTGGCCGCCGGCGCCGTCATGTACGCCGTGGCCGTCGCCGGCACGACCCTCCTCGGCGACGGCGCCGACTTCGCCGGGCGACTCCTGATCCTCGTCGCCGTCGGCGGCGCCTCCCTGGCGGCCTACCTCGGCGTCGCGTTCGCCCTCAGAACGGAGGAGCTGAAGTCCGTGGCAGGGCTTCTCAGGCGCCGCGGCGCTTAGAGGCATCAGGTTTCGGGCTTCAGGTTTTGAGGTTCTAGGTTTAAGGTTTTGAGGTGTTGTAGAGCGAGGATGCCGCGGGCATGCCGCTCTCTCGGGCCAACCATGGTGGCGATGTCGGGCTCCAGGCTGCGTACCGCACCCCTAATGCCTTAAAACCTGAAAGCCTCCGAAGGAGGCGACCTGAAACCTGATGCCTGTAGCCTGATGCCTGAAACCTACCCGCCCTGCGACTCCCAGGCTATTCGGGAGAGGTCTTCTATGAGTACGGCGCCCTCGTCCACGGTGGCCGCGCCGTGCTTGCTGAGGATGGCGACGGTGTAGCGGCGGCCGTCGTGCTCGACGATGCCGACGTCTCCGTAGACCTGGTAGAGCCAGCCGGCCTTGTTGGCCGCGTACACGTCTTCTGGGAGGCCGGCGTCGAGCCACCAGTCGAGCTGGTTGGTGCGCATGAGCTCGATCATGTACCCGCAGCTCTTCTCGCTGGCCGCCTCGTCGTCGGCTATCTTCTGGAGCATGGTCGCCATGTCGCGCGGGGTGGTCCTGTTGTCTAGCCCGGGGACGGCGCCCCGCTCGCTGCTGACCTTCTGGTAGAGGAGGGTGTCCTTCGCGCCGAGGGATTCAGCGACCTCGTTGACGTGTTCGCTGCCGCCGACCATGCGTATGAGGGCGTTGGTGGCGACGTTGTCGGACTGGGTCATCATCAGGAGCAGCAGGTCGCCAACGGTCTGCTTCGAGCCCGCCTCCTCCCACTGCAGCCAGCCTGCGCCGGCGGCCCAGTCCTCTTCTTTGAGCTCGACTTCCTGGGAGAAGCTCAGGTCGCCCTGATCTAC
>JALZNL010000520.1 GCA_030857715.1 Actinomycetota bacterium
CCTCCCCCACGCCGTACAGCCGCGCCAGGCGCTCGCGCAGGTCCGTGGCGGCGGGCAACGAGAGCAGCTCGCCCCCCGCTCCCCCTTCCGAGAGCTTGAAGGCCACCCGGGGGTGGGAGACCGCGAGGTGGGTCACGACCTCGGTTATCGCCGCCCGCTCCGTGCGGACGCCCTTCAAAAAGGCCCTCCTGGCCGGGACGTTGTAGAAGAGCCTGTCGACCACGACCGTGGAGCCCTTGGGATGGGAGGCCGCACGGACTTCCGCCGCGGCCCCGCCCTCTACCGCGACCCTCGTGCCCGCCCCCTCGCCGGTCGCGGTGCTAAGAGAGAAAGAGGAGACGCTGGCTACGGAGGGCAAGGCCTCGCCCCTGAAGCCCAAGGTGCTCACCGATTCGAGGTCCGCAACCGAGCCGATCTTGCTCGTCGCGTGGCGCAAGACCGAGAGGGCGGCGTCCTCGGGGTTCATACCCGACCCGTCGTCGCGCACGAGCATGCGCGAGGTGCCGCCCCCGCCCAGCTCGATCTCTATCCGGGAGGCCCCGGCGTCCAGGGCGTTCTCGACGAGCTCCTTGACCACGGAGGCCGGGCGGTCGACGACCTCACCCGCGGCGACCTGCTGGGCCACCAGGGGGTCGAGTACGCGGATGCTCACGCCACTCTCCCATCGGTCATGACGCGGGGATTGTACTAGACGTCCGTCGCCCGCCCTAACACCCGCGTCTCTGCCCGGGCGGTGCGGCCCGGAGAGCGCGCAAGACCACGGGAGCTCTCGCGTTACTCTTCACGCGAGCAACCCTTCCCTCACCCTACGCGCCGCCAGTTCCATCGGCACCGGCGACCCTTTCGTAGATCCTCTCGAAAGGCTCCTTGGGGAAAACCCTTCCCCGGGGGAGTAGTACGCCCCCCTCGCCCATCACCACCAGGATCTCACGGTTCGCCCTCGGTCCGCCTGGCCCAGTACAGCCCCGACCAGCCCTCCCTTCCCATGCGGCCAGCGTTCCTGGGGCGCCAGAGGGCGAAGTTCTCCTCGGACGGGGAGAGGCTCGGCCCCTCGAAGCGATCGCCCGCGCCTTCCACGCCCCCTATTTTGGCCCCCAGACCAGAGCGGCCGCGGGGCGCGAGGGGCAGAGTTGGCGGCGGGAAAGCGGTCGTGATGTACGCGGCGCCGTCTACGACCGAGGGGCATCCGTTTTCTCGGATTTTTATGCGGCACCACGACATCTTGTGGTCGGCCCTCTCCGAACAGTGGCGCAAGACGCCATTCCTTGGCCGATTTCACTTTTGCTCATTCAGATTCTTGAATGCGAACTTCGGGGAAGGGGTGTCCACGACCTACGGTAAACGACCTTGTACGCCCGTTTTTCCCTACTTTCGTGCTACACTGCTGGCATGGATACCGCGTTCGCTAGGGAAGCTTCGTACGTCCGGGAGGTCGGTCACTTGAGCGACCGGGACGTTGCCCGCGCCACGGGCGCCGGCGTGAGCACGGTCGGCGCCTGGATGAGGCGCACGCGGGTTCCCACCGGCGAGCGCGCGGAGCGCCTAGCCGAGCTTTCTGCGGCGGTGGAGCGTCTGGCGCGCGTGGTCGACCCGGACTACATACCCGTGTGGCTCCGTAAGCCCGTCGTCGCCCTGGACGACGAGAAGCCGCTGGACGTGCTGGCCCGCGGCGAGTACCGTAGGCTTTCACGCGTGATCTCCGAGCTCGAGTCGCCGACATTCTCTTGAGGCCCTGAGCGGCCCCCCGCCGGATCTTGGGGGCGTCGGGCCGACGTCCGTGCGCGGCGCGTTCTTTCGTCACGTCCCGGCCGGCGGCGATCCCCTATTCCGTCCAGAGCACCCCGCGGACGGGCGCTGGCAGCGGGGCGAGATAGTAGAAGGCTTCTACCTGGCCGAGGACGAGCAGACGGCTTGGGGCGAATGGTACCGGGCTCTCGCGGAATTGGCGGTGCCGCCGATGCGGCAGATGCCCCGGGACCTGTGGCGCTTCGACGTCCGCGTCGAGGGGGTCGCCGATCTCTCAAGCTCCGATAGGTTGGCGGTGGTGGGGCTACCACCGCCAATCCCCGCCCGGCGCCAGTGGTCACGGTTCCAGACGGTCGGAGAGGCCCTCGCGTCGGACGGCTGGCCGGGGGTCCTCTACCCTTCGGCGAGCCGGTCAGCGGGGTCGAGGGACAACCTCGCCCTGTGCCTGTTTCGCCGCGCGCCCCTGGTTCCGGGCGTGGGCCCGGTCGGTCCGCCCGCCCGTCACAACGAGCCGCCCGCGCCACCGACCGGCCTCAGGACCTGAGGCAGCGCCGAAGCGACCGGCAGGAAACCGCCTTCGCGCGCACGTCCAAACGCGTCTTTTTAACGAGCCCTACAGCATCAGTTAGGCCGTTCCTGAGCTACCCTTCCGATGGAACGAGGAAGGGAGAGGGATGGTCGCGCAAGACGGGATCGTCGAGTCGTCCGCCGTCGGCCGATGGTCGGAGGCGTTGGGGGAACTGCACCGGAGAATAGGCCACCGCTTCGCCCGCTCGGAGGCCAGGGAGCGTGTTCGCCGCTACCTGCTCGGTTTGCTCGGCCAAGTTGAGCGCAAGAACGGCTGGCGGCTTGCCGAGGCCATCGGGGAGCGGGACCCGCAGGGGGTGCAGCGCCTTCTGAACTCGGCCAAGTGGGACGCGGATGAGGTCCGCGACGACCTACGCTCCTACGTCGTCGAGCACCTCGCAGACGAAGAGACGGGCG
>JALZNL010000521.1 GCA_030857715.1 Actinomycetota bacterium
GCATCTCGTCGCGCCCGGCGTCGGGGAGGGTGGCGAGCGTCTGCCCGGTCGCGGGGTTGGTCACCCCGAAGGTCGCGCCCGAGGCGGCCGAGTCTACCCATTTGCCGCCCACAAAGATACTGTTAATCATCTCCTGCTCTACCGCGCTCATCGAAACCTCCTCAAAAGTATCTCGCCATCCGGATCCCTACCTCGCCGAGGACCGGCCATCCGGGTTCCTGAAGAGCCAGAAGCTCACGCCGGCGAGAACGACGAGGGCGGCTGCCACCGGGACCGCGCGTTTTAGCACCGCCCTCCCTCCGGCGGCGCCGAGGTCGAACGCCTCGGGCTCGCCTGCCGTACCCTTGGCCGCTCCGCTCGCGCCCGGATCGCCTCCTCCGCCAAGCTCCTGCTCGAGGCATTCGCCGAACCGCCCGAGCATCTTGGTCGTCACGTCCTGTGCGACGCCCCGCCCGAACTGCGCGGCCCGTCCCGTGAGCTTCATCTCCGTCTGAACGCTGACTCTCGTTCTGTCGCCGGCCTCCTCGAGGTTCGAGGTGATGGTCGCGGAGGCCGTACCCTGTCCGCTGGCGTCGCGTCCCGTGGCGTGCAGGACCGCTCGTCGCGTCCGTTCGTCGACCTCTTCGTATCTGACCGTCCCCTGGTACTTGGCGGTGATCGGGCCGACCTTCACGCGCATCGTGCCCTTGTGATTCTCCCCGTCCCGCTCGTCTATGGAGGCCCCAGGAAGGCAAGGCGCGATCCTCTGTAGGTCGAGCATCGCCTGCCAAGCCTCCTCTATCGGGACACCTACGACGAACTCGTTGTTCACGTTCATTTACACGGCCTCCGTATGGTCTATCGGGGTGTGCCCTCTCCCACCGCCGTGCCGGAGAGGATCCTCCGGCGGTCGCGGAAGCAAAGCTCCGGCGCTTCGCCGCTGGAAAGGGTCAGTTCTAAGGGCTCCAGGTGGCCCGGCTCGCCGGGGTCCTCCCCCAGGTAGCAGAGCAAGACCGCCCGCAGCACGGGCGAGTGCGTCGCCAGGACGTAGCGCGCCGGCCCGTCTTCCTGCTCGTCCAGCAAGCTCGTGGCGAACGTCATCTGACGCCGGGCGACCGCCACCGTGTCCTCGCCCGGCGAGTCCGGATGCTCCACCCAGTAACCTATGCGGTCCGAGGACGCAAGAAACGCGCTGAAGAACGGATGATTGGCTAGTGTTTCGGGGTCCACGGGCGGCGCGGATAGCTGCTCGGCGAGGGCCTCGACGCTGCTCACCATCTCGACCCGCTGACCGGCAACGAATATGTCGGGGTTGCGGATGGCCCACTGCTCGCTGATCCCGAGGAGGTCCACGCCGCTATCGGGACCCAGAGCCTCCTCCAAGCTCGCCCGGACCTCCCCAACCGTCTGCCGCGTGCGGAGGGTGGGGGCGTGCATGAAGTGAACGGCCTCCCCAGGGGAGATCTCCTCGGCGAGCACCCGTCCCCTCTCTCTGGCCTGAGCCTGCCCTTCCTCCGTCAGGGGGACGTTGCCCCTGTGCGAGGCGATCTTGCCGTGCCGTAGCCAGTGAATCCTTACGGTGGACACGCGCTCAACACCTCCAAGCCCTTCTCGAGATCTCCTCCCACGTATCGTCTTCCGTCACCCGGAGTCGATCAGTGCGAACGCGCGAGCGGGGGCGCTCTCGACGCCCGAGAACTTGTAGAATGGCGCGAAGAACCGAACCCTCGGCGGCAGGTTCCGCAGGTTCACGAGCCCCTCGATTAGGGGTATACCGGCGCCCAGGATCGCGCCGTGGACCACGAACTCGTCCGCCGTCCAGCCGGGCTGCCGGGCCGCCGGCTCCTCGAAGAAGTCGCACCCTACGGACTTCGGCCACTTTCCGGCGATCCACCGTGCGGCCGCCTCTGTCAGGCCGGGCGACTCCTTGAAGTATTCCTGGGTCCCGATGTGCCGCTGCGCCCAATCCGTTCTGAGGAGCAGGATGTCGCCGGGTTGCATCGACTCGCCCGAGGCTTTCAGCTTCTCGTTCGCCCTCTCGAGGTCCGGTACGTCCAGGGTCTGCATCGCCTCCGTTGGCGTGAGGTCGAGAACGACGGCGCTGCCGATCACCCGTTCGAGCGCCACCTGGTCTATGGCCTCCCCGCCCTCGACCGTGTGCAGCGCGCTCTCGACGTGCGTTCCGGTGTGCAGGCTCATCAGGTCGAGCTGCGTGGACTGCCAGTAGCCAGTGCCGTTCCTCGTCCTGACGTTCAGTTGCACCCCGAGGTCCGTCGAGGGCGGCCCCTTGAAGCCGTGGGGGACCGCCGGGCTCAGGTCGATGAACTTCACTCGCCGGTCCCCTTCCGTCTCACTCCTTACACGTCGATGGTCGTGTAGAATTCGCGCTCGCGGCTCTCCAGGAGCGGTATCGCCGTGCCGAAGCCGAGCTCCTGGAAGTGCTCGGACTCGCCGTGCGCCTTGTATGCGTCCGCCCCCGTGCCTCCTCGATACTATGTGCGCGATAGCCGCGCGGGGCGGGGGCGCCCACCTTCACCCTCCGCCGCGCCAAGGAAGGAGACAGACGTTTCGTCTCACCGGAGGTCATCGGCGTGGACGACTTCGCGCTCTTGAAAGGCCGAAGGTACGGCACGATCGTCGTGGACCTCGAAAGGCACAGGCCCATAGAGCTGCTGGAAGACCGCTCCGCCGAAACCCTGGCTGCCTGGCTCAAAAAGTACCCGAAGCTTCGCATCATAGGACGCGAC
>JALZNL010000522.1 GCA_030857715.1 Actinomycetota bacterium
GAGGACCTGGCGGACACGCTCTCGGCCGTCGCCGAGGGCGGGGCCGACGCCTTCTACAACGGCCGCATCGCCCGCAGCATGGCGGAGGCCGCGCAGAGGGCGGGCGGGTACCTGTCCGAAGGGGACCTCGCCGCCCACGAGACGCTGTGGGTCGAGCCCATCTCCACGGACTACCGGGGCGTCCGGGTCTATGAGATCCCACCGCCCGGCCAGGGCATAGCGGCCCTGGAGATGCTCAATATATTGGAAGGCTTCGACCTCGCCGCCCTCGACCCCCTGGGCGCTGACCGCGTCCACCTCGAGGTCGAGGCCAAGAAGCTCGCCTACGGGGACCTGTACAGAGAGATAGGCGACCCCGAGTTCTGGCGCGACCCGCCCGTCCCGACGGAGCGCCTGATCTCCAAAGAGTACGCCGACTCCCTGCGCGAGAACATCTCCCCGGACCGGGCGGAGGGCCCCACGGTGGAGCCGCCTCTGGGCGAGGACACGACCTACCTCTGCGCCGTGGACGCCGAGGGGAACGGCTGCTCCTTTATCAACAGCCTCTACGTGGGCTTCGGCAGCGGGGTGGTCGCCCCCGGCACCGGCATCTGCCTCCAGAACCGGGGCTTCTCCTTCAGCCTCGACCCGAACCACCCGAACGGCCTCGCCCCCGGCAAGCGCCCGATGCACACGATCATCCCCGGCCTCGCCACGCGCGAAGGCGCCCTCTGGGCCGTCTTCGGGAACATGGGCGGGCCGATGCAGCCCCAGGGCCACGCCCAGGTTCTCTCGAACCTCATAGACCACGGGATGAGCGCCCAGGAGGCAGTGGACCACCCGCGCCACCTCCACCTCGACGGGACGCTGTTCGTCGAGGGACGCCTCCCGGAGCGGGAGGTCGGGCGGCTCAGGGAGAAGGGGCACGCCGTCGAAGTTGGCGAGGACTACATCGTTCCGGTGGGCGGGGCGCAGGTGATCCGGGTCCACGAAGACGGCGTCCGCGCCTGCGGCAGCGACCCCCGCAAGGACGGCTGCGCCCTGGCCCAGGGCCCGGACGGCGAAGGACGGTAGCGTCCCTGATGGGCCCCGCCAAAGGAGGCCCCGCGCGGCGGGTCGCGGTGGCCGGCGTGGTGGGGGCGCTCTACGTGGTGTTGAGCCTCCTCGTGGCACCCCTCGCCTTCGGCCCCGTGCAGTTCCGGCTCGGGGAGGTTCTGAAGCCGCTGGTCATCAAGTACCCCGCGACCATCCCCGCCTTCGCGGTCGGGGTGGGACTCGTCAACCTCTTTAGCCCGGTGGCAGGTGGGCTGGAGCTCGTGCTCATGCCCGTCGTGAACCTCGTTGGCGGCGGCCTCTGCTGGCTCGTCGCGCGCCGCGTCGGGGGGAGGTCCGGGACTTACGTCGCCAGCGCGCTCTTCGCCCTCGTCATCGCCGCCGGCGTGGCGACGGTGCTGCACTTCGCCGCCGGGCTGCCCTACCTCGTCGCCTTCGGCTCGGTCGCCGTCTCCGAACTGGTGCTCCTGCTCCTGGGCAACGCCGTGCTCGTGCGGAGGTTCTACAGTGACGGGCGGAAAAATTGAGTCAGGTTTTAGACATTGAGGTTTTGAGGCATTAGGGGTGCGGTACGCGGCTTAGAGCCCGACATCGCCACCATAATTAGCCTCAGAGAGCGCGGCATGTCCGCGGCATCCTCGCCCTACAACACCTCAAAACCTGGAACCTAAAACCTGAAGCCTGAAACCTTTTCCTCACCGACGGCCGCCATGCCGATCCGGTGGCCCAAGAGTTGCGAAAGCCGCTGTAGAGAGCTTCGTTCGGACGGGCGTCGGTTAACATAGCCCGAAGAGTGCGACCGGCGCGAGGAGGCTTCCATGCAGCGAGAAGGCAAGCGGGTACTGGGGCAGGACGCCCAGGGTCCCATAGTGGCGGGCGAGATCGACACGGTCCCCTGGTCCCACGGCGAGAAGGATGCCGTCGTGGAGTTCACGACGGACGAGCTTACCGCGATCTGCCCGGTAACGGGCCAGCCGGATTTCTACGACCTGAAGCTGACGTACCGCCCGAAGGAGCGCCTCCTGGAGTCGAAGGCCATGAAGCTCTACCTCTGGGGCTTCCGCGATGAGGGCGCCTTCGCCGAGGACCTCGCCGCCACGCTCCTCGAAGACCTCGTGGCCGCCTGCGAGCCGGCCGAGATGACCGTGGACCTGACGCAGCGGGTACGGGGGGGGCTCCAGATCCGAACCGTCGTCCGCCACGCTCTCTAGAGGCGCGACGGCAGGCGGCCGCCCGCAGGCCGTAATCCCCGGGCCCTGCGTCTCGATTTGTGCCCTCGCCGTCGTTAGTGTGTAATGTGTCGTTGGGAGAGGGTGCGGTTTTTTTTCGAAGGGGGGACTCCATGGCCGACACTACCGGGGGCACGGACGGGACCGAAGGGAGGAGCGGGGCTCCGACCACCTGGGGACGGCGTCTCAGGCTCATCGGGCCTGGTCTCGTCGTGGCGGCAACGGGCGTGGGGGCCGGGGACATGGTCACCTCGCTCGCGGCCGGCACGCAGTTCGGGACGGTCCTGATCTGGGCGATCATCCTTGGCGCGGTCCTGAAGTTCGCGCTCACCGAGGGGCTCGGGCGCTGGTACATGGCGACCAAGACGACCATCCTGGAGGGGTGGCACTCCATGGGCTGGTGGGCGAGCATCTACTTCATGGTCTACCTGGCGCTGGTCACCTTCTTCTTCGGCGCGGCC
>JALZNL010000523.1 GCA_030857715.1 Actinomycetota bacterium
GTCTGCTCTTCGGCGTGCTGGAAAAGGAGAACGACCTCTCCTCTCACCTCGTCAAGGTTGCCCTGCAGGATTTCGGCTAACCCGAGCAGCATCGTGGTATGCCCGTCATGCCCGCACGCGTGCATGACCTCAGGGACCCCGGATCTGTACGAAACCTCCTTTTCGTCTTGGATCGGCAGAGCGTCCATGTCGGCGCGGAATGCAACCGTAGGTCCGGGATGAGCCCCTTTTATCCGCCCGACTACCCCGTTACCGCCCACCCCCTCGGTCACATCGACGCCCAACTCCCTCAGTCGCTCACCCACCCATCGGGAAGTGTCGTGCTCCCGGAACGATAGCTCGGGGCGCTGGTGCAGATATCTTCTGCGTTCCGTCATCTTTTCTTGTAGAGAAGGCGCAAGCTGCGCCACCCGGATCGCCATCTTCTTCCCTCCTTTCTCCCCCTTCATTGTAACAATAAGACTCTGGGTCCGGAGACGCGAGGATCAGCGAGCGACCACGATGTCCTCGCTCGGCAGCCCCAATCGCCGGCCGATGGCAAGCACCGCGGTCGCTCGCTTCCGGGCCTGCCTGCCACCTGGACCAACCCATCGGCGGTGGGAACGGCTAGCGCCGGCCAGCCCAACTCGTTGTACTGCGGCGTGTGGCGCAGCAACCGACCCCCGACTATGAACTCGTCGCGCTCGTACTCAGCCTTGATGTACTGCAACCGTACTGCAACCCCGCCGGGCCCCCCGGACGCACCGGAAACGCGGCACGTCTTGGGTCGAGGGTTTTGGCCCGATCTAAGCCGCTTTCCGGATCCGCCGGACGTGCCGGACGCGGCGGCGGAAGGGCCGATCAGAACTGATAAGGAAGAGGTCCCTGGTTCGAGTCCAGGCAGGCCCACCCGAGACCCCTTCTATTCAACGGAAAAACGCAGCACACGAGAGAGGCCGGGATGCCCGGCCTTAATCCGTTCGGGGCTTTGTCCGTCTGCGCAATACTGGCGGGCACGGAGAAAGAGGGGCCTCATGCAAGAGCGTGCCGAGACTACAGAGAACCAGATCAGGGAGCCAACCGACGAAGAGGCCCGTGAGCTCTTCGACTGGAGTGCCCGGCATTACCTCGGGATCTCCGGGGATGAGTTCCTGTGTCGTTGGGACGCTGGCGAGTATGACGACCCCGACGACCGCACGAAGAACCCGCCGGAGGTCATGGAGGTAGCCTCGCTCTTTCCCGTCGCCCGGTAGCTCGAACGTCGGTGTGGGGCGATGTCGTGGCGCCGGAGCTCTCCGCGGAGATCTGACCACAAAAGAAGGCCAAGAGGAGTACAGCCAGTGACCGATAAGAAGACCAGGATAAAGCCCTCCAGGAGGGCGACCGGCGATCCCAGGCGCTGGGCCAAAAGGGCGCGCGAGTTCTCCGACCGGCTCGCCGCTTCGGGACGCACCTTTTCGGACTCCACCGAGATAGTGAGGGCTGACCGAGACTCTCGGGTTTGAGCGAAGGTGACGAGCCAGGGGAGTTGGTCCTCGACACCAGCGTCGCCGTAAAGTTCCACGTCCCCGAAGAGCATCACGAGGAAGCCCGCAAGCTCCAGCGCGGCTTCGAGCACGGCGCAGTGTCGCTGCTCGCTCCGGGTTCCGCGGGCTTCACCCTACTAGACCGTCGGGGGGAGCGTTGCGGGATCACCCACCCATCCTGTACGCGGTCCATATCTGGAACGCTTACGCCAGGGGGTGAGCGCCGTCAGCTTCCGGTGCTTCGGGTGGCCCGGTCAGGAGGCTTGGCCGGAGGACTCTACTTTCGGTATCCGGGCGGCGTCGAACTCGCGCACTCGCTCGCGGCCGAGGCTTTCGAGATCTTCGAGGCACCGCTCGGATTCGCGGACGAGTTTCGCGACGTCGAGGCCCAGGGTTTCGGGCTCGAACTCGTGGAGGCGTTCGATGCCGCTACGTAGAACGCCGGTTGCGCCGCGCCAGTTGCCGTTCTGCTGGTGGTAGAAGCCGACGCCGACCTGAAGGATGCCCTGGTAGAGGAACCGGACGCGGCCCGGCTCCTCCATCCAGGCGTCTTCGAGGTACTCGTGGCACTCGAAGAACTCCCTGCGGTTGAACTCCTCTATGCCCTGGCGGACGAGGTCGGGGAGGCCTTCGGGAAGGTCCGGTTGAGGCTCCCTAGCCGCAGCCGCAGCCGCCGCCGCAGCAGCCGCCCCCGCCCCCGGAACTGGCGATGCGGGCGTCCATCATCGGGTTCGAGGACATCGCGGAGGCCCCCGGGGTGATGGAGGCGAAGTTCGAGATCACGCGCCTGGACTCGGCGGAGCCGCACTCGGGGCACTCGGCCGGCTCGTCGGAGGCGCTCATCGAGCGCATAAGGTCGAAACGCCCGTCGCAGTCGGCGCACTTGTACTCGTAGAGGGCCATCCGGTCCACCTCTCGTCTGGCTAACATACAGCGAAGCGTATTGTACCCGCCGAGGGTACCCGGTGCGCGTTGAATAACCCCTGCTCCGCACGTAAACTCATCCCCCCATCCCGGGGCCGTAGCTCAGTTGGGAGAGCGCCGCCTTTGCACGGCGGAGGTCAGGGGTTCGAATCCCCTCGGCTCCACCCCTAAAATGCGCCGTTTTGCAGGTAGAATTCAGAGAACGGGAAGGGGTAGCGGTTCGCTCGCAACCTCTAGTACACCAATGTGCTGATAGGTATGTCGCACTCGGTAGGAGAAAGGCTA
>JALZNL010000524.1 GCA_030857715.1 Actinomycetota bacterium
GGACGAGGGCGTCGAGGTCGCCTTCGGGGTGCCGGGGGCGGCTATTTTGCCGCTGTACAAGGCTTTGAGCGGGTCGGAGCAGATCAAGCACTACTCAGTGCGCCACGAGGAGGGTGGGACGCACGCGGCGGATGGGTACACCCGGGTTACGGGGAAGGTCGGGGTCAACATCGGCACCTCGGGGCCTGCTGGGACGAACATGATCACGGGCCTCTACACCTGCATGGCGGACTCCATACCCCAGATCTGCATCACCGGCCAGGCCCCCACAAACGTGCTGCACAAAGAGGCCTTCCAGGCGGTGGACATCGTCGAGATCGCCAAGCCCGTGACCAAGTGGGCCGTGCAGGTCAAGGAGCCAGCGCAGCTCGTGTGGACCTTCCGCGAGGCGTTCCGCGTAGCCAGGGAGGGGCGTCCCGGTCCAGTCCTCATAGACCTGCCGCTCGACGTGCAGAAGTCGGGGCTCGAGGTGGACTTCGACCCCAGGCGCGGCGGTCCCCTGCACTTCGAGAAGCCCGAGCCGAGGCCGAACGCCGTCAGGCAGGCCGTCGAGATGATCCTTGAGGCCGAGCGTCCCCTCCTGATGCCGGGCGGCGGGGTGATAATAGCCGAAGCCTGGGAAGAGCTCGTCGAGCTCGCCGAGTATCTGCAGGTCCCCGTGAGCCCGACCTACATGGGCAAGGGGGCGATCAACGAGGACCACGAGCTGTACGCCGGCATCGTGGGGCTCCAGACCCAGCAGCGCTACGCTAACGCCCTCTTCCTGGAGAGCGACCTCGTCGTTGGCATCGGCAATCGCTGGGCCGAGCGGCACACTGGGGACCTCGACGTCTACCGGGGAGATCGCAAGTTCGTCCACATAGACATAGACCCGCGCCAGATGGGCCGGGTCTTTCCGCCGGACCTCGCGGTAGTCTCGGACGCGAAGCTCGCCCTGGAAGCCATGCTCCAGAGCGCCCGCGACATGACCCCAGAGCGGGAGCCTGGCGAGTGGGTGGAGAGGGTGGACGAGTTGCGCTCGACGCTCCTCAGGAAGATGGACTTCGACGACGTTCCGGTAAAGCCGCAGCGGGCCTTCAAGGAGATGAACGGGTTCTTCGACGAGGACACCATCTTCGTGACGGCCATAGGGCTCTACCAGATCTGGTCGGGGCAGTTCCAGAAGACCTACAAGCCGCGCCACTACCTCTGCTGCGGCCAGGCCGGTCCGCTCGGATGGGAGGTCCCCGCGTGCATCGGGGCGAAGCTAGGCAGGCCGGACAACCTCGTCGTCGGGGTCGTGGGAGATTACTCGTTCCAGTTCTTGATGGAGGAGGTTGCGGTCGCCGTACAGTACAGGGTGCCCTACGTGCTGGTCATGCTGAACAACGCGTACATGGGCCTTATCCGCCAGAGCGAACTGCCCTACGACATGAACTTCGCGGTTGACCTCGCCTACGAGGGGCCGAGCAGCGAGTACGGCATAGACAACGTGATGGTGATGGAGGCAATGGGGGCGGCCGGACGACGCGTAGAGAAACCGGAGGAGATACAGGACGCGCTGGATTGGGCCGTCAGGGCCAGCGAGGAGCGTCGGGTGCCTGTGCTCGTCGAGATCATGTGCGAGCGCGAGACCAACGCCGCGATGGGCCTCTCGCTGGACAAGATCAACGAGTACGAGCCCATCCTCGACGGCGGCCGGGAGACCGCGGGCCAGATCGTCGGCGGGGTCCCCGAGAGAGATTAGAATGTGCCCGTGCAAAGCGACCTGAGAGAAATCCTCGCCGCCGGCCTCGCCGCCGCCGACCCGGCCGACGCCGTCCGCCGCTCGCTCGGCTTCGAAGGAAGCTCGATCTCTGCCGGCGGTCGCACCTTCGAGGCCGAAAGCGTCTCCGTCGTCACCGCAGGCAAGGCCGCGGGCGCGATGGCGCGGGCCGCGGTGGAAGTGCTCGGAGACAACATCTCCGGCGGCATCGTCGTAACCAAGGACGACCACGATCCGGGTCCGGAGGACCTCGAGACCGTCTTCTCCTCCCACCCTGAGCCAGACGAGCGCGGCGTGGATGCAGCCCGGAAGGTACGGGAACTAGTGGAATCGCTCGGGGAGGAAGATCTGCTCCTCGCCCTGGTCTCAGGCGGGGCCTCTGCGCTCCTGGCGGACCCGGAGCCGCCTATCGAGCTGGCCGACCTGAAAAGGCTTACCGGCGACCTCCTCAAGAGCGGGGCGGATATCGGGGAGATCAACACCGTCAGGAAGCACGTCTCGGTCCTGAAGGGTGGCGGCCTCGTGCGGCTGGCCTCCCCCGCCCCGACCGCAGCACTCCTCCTCTCCGACGTTGTGGGCGACGAGCCATCCTCCATCGCGAGCGGCCTCACTGCTCCCGACCCGACGACCCTGGACGACACCCACTCGGTACTGCGGCGCTACGGCATCGAGCCGCCCGAGAGCGTTGCGGAGCACCTACGGGGAGCGGAGGAGAACCCCGGTCTCGACGACCCCGTCTTCGAGAACGTAGTGAACCTCATCTGCGGCGGCGGGCGGCACGCGGCCGAGGCGGCGGCCGAGAAGGCTGGGGAGCTAGGGTACGCACCGCTCCTGCTCACCACGACCCTCACAGGCGACGCCCTCGGGGCGGCCTCGATGTATGCGGCCATCGTCAGGGAGGTTCTCGCGAGCGGCAACCCGGTCGCGCCGCCGTGCGCCATCGTGAGCGGGGGCGAGGCAACCGTAGTGA
>JALZNL010000525.1:0-2067 GCA_030857715.1 Actinomycetota bacterium
CTATGGGCTCGCCGCCGCCAGGGACCTGGATGGAGCCGATCGGATACCCGAAGTCGACGACGTTGGCCGGGTCGCTGCCGGCGCCCGCCGGCTGCTCGCGCTCCACGAACCCTAGCTCGCCACCCCGGTAACGGTAGCCGACGCGGTCGGCATCAGGGGTAACCGTCCACTCTACGTTTAGGAACTCCTTCATGCTCTCTTCCGTAAGCCGGTAGCTGGCGAGGCCGATGATGACCCGCAACTCGGTCTCTTTCGTGTAGGTGGGGATGTGGCGGTCCTCGACTCGTTTGCCGATCTGGGCTTCGCCGTTTCGGGCCTCGCCGAGCTGAAGTTCGTCGCCTTCCTGGAGGGCGCGGCCTTCGTGGCCGCCGAGCCCGATCAGGGTATAAGTCGAGCGGCTGTGCATGAAGACGGGTGCGTCTATTCCGCCGGCGACGGCCAGGTAAGACCTCGCGCCGTTCTTGAGGTAGTCGAAGGAGAGGACGTCGCCTTCACTAACTTGCAGAGTTTCCCAGGTCGGGGCCTCCTCGCCGTTTATCTTGGGTGGCATCTCGGCGCCGGTGACGGCTACGACGGCATCCCCGGTAAACTCCAACTCGGGTCCGAAGTAGGTGATCTCGAGCCCGGCGGCGCCGTCTTCGTTGCCGACGAGGTAGTTGCCGACCTGGTAGGAGAACACGTCCATCGCCCCGCTCGGGGGCATCCCGATGGCGTACTCGCCGAGGCGTCCCGTATCCTGGACGGTGGTGAGGAGGCCAGGGCTCTTCACCCTAATCGCCATAGAGCACCCCCAGGATCTCCTCGTTGTACGCGTGCGGGTCATCGAGCGCGCGGTCGGGGTGGAAGACGAAGTCCGCTTTTCTGTACTCGAAGGTGCCGTCCTCGACGCGGCCCCGGATCTCGTCGAACTCCTCCCTGTCTATGCCCCGATAGTTGAAGACGTCGCCTGGTTTGGGGAAGACGATCGAGTCCTGAAAGTCCTTCAACTCCTGCTTCACGTCCAGGACGGGTGCAGGGGCGAGGCCGTAGAGCTGGTAGCCGCCGGCTCCTTCGACAGAGTAGACAACCGCGAACCCGCCGCCGAAGCCGAAGGCCCGCTCCGGGGTGTAGGTGCGGGGCCTCACATACTTGGGCACCTCTACCTGCTCCTCCGGTGGGACGAGCTGGTAGCACCACGGTAGGCCAGGCACGAATCCGATCATGGTCACAAGCCACGGCGAGCCGAGCAAGGCCACGATAAAATCCTCCTTCGAGTCGTAGCCGTTAATGCGAGCCGAGTACTCGAGGTCGGTCGCGCCCGGGTCCTGGTGGCGGTCGCGGAAGCGCATCAGGGTCTCGTGGGTCCATGGGTCTTCCATCATCACGGGCACGTCAACGACCCGCGTCCGCAGCTCGAAACCCTGGATGTCTCCGGCTTCGGCATCTATCTCCTTGAGGCGCGAGATCAGGTCGTCAGGGTGCAATACGTCGGGATCTATGCGGACCATGTACGAGGCGTTGGACGGACAGATGTCCATCACACCCTCGATGTCCTCCTCCTCGAGCTTGTTCGTGATCGCCATAGCCCTGAAGTTGACCTTCAAGCTCATCGCCTCAGCCAGCTCGACGAAGACGAACTCGTCCCCCCCGTAACTGTAGCGCGCTTGCGGAAGCTCGGTTTCGACGCCGCGACTCATATCCGGTTGCACCCAGCCTTCCCCTAGACAGTGCCGCAATACTACAGACGCCGGATTTTTCGGTCAATAGATGCTAAAAGAGAGCCTGGATACATTCGAGGGCGGCGAGAGGGAGACGAGCTTGAACGCAGCGACGATGACCCGTGTGGCGCTCATGGCCGCCGTCACCGCCGTGGCAGCCCAGATAACCGTCCCGATCGAGCCGGTGCCGTTCACGTTTCAGGTGCTCGCCGTGATCCTCTCCGGTCTCCTGCTTGGGCCGCGTTATGGGGCGCTGGCGATGGCGGTCTACCTGTTCGTCGGGGCCGTAGGGGTGCCCGTGTTCGCCGGATTCAAGGGCGGGCTGGGTATAGTCTTTGGCGATACCGGGGGATACCTCCTTGCCTACCCC
>JALZNL010000525.1:2077-2714 GCA_030857715.1 Actinomycetota bacterium
GGGCCTTGCCGCACACGCGGTCGCCCGTGATCCGCGAAGGCGTGCCTTGTTGGCCGGCTTGCTGTGCGGATGCGCCGCACTGGTCGTCATCTACGCCCTCGGGGCCACGTGGCTCTCCGTGATCGCCGGCCTCTCGCCAGCTGCAGCCCTGGCTGCAGGCGTGCTGCCTTTCGTGGTCTTGGACCTGGTGAAGGTAGTTTTGGCGGCGCTCGTCGCCGTGGCCGCCGCCCCTGCCATCGCCGTCTCCCGGACCTGAGGGAGCGCGGGGCCCACGGCGAGGCTAACATGACGCTCCGATCGTGGCGACTCGGAGGAGGTCGGGGTATGTTCGAGAAGGTTCTGGTGGCGAATCGCGGGGAGATCGCGCTTCGCGTCGTGCGCGCCTGCCAGGAGCTCGGGGTTGCCGGCGTCGCCGTCTACTCCGACGCCGACGAGACCGCCCTCCACGTCCGCCACGCGGACGAGGCCATCCGCATCGGCCCGCCGCCAGCAGGCAAGAGCTATCTCAACGTCGATGCGCTGATAGAAGCGGCGAAAGAGACGGACGCGGAGGCAGTACACCCAGGCTACGGCTTTCTGGCCGAGAACGCCGCGTTTGCGGCTGCATGCCGGGACGCTGGGCTCGTGTTTATCTGTC
>JALZNL010000526.1 GCA_030857715.1 Actinomycetota bacterium
TCCGCTCGCGGTCGGTGCGCACGCGCTTGCGGAGGTTGACGCTGCCGGCCTCCCGCTCGCGGGTGCCGACCCTGAGCTCCTCCTCGGAGCGCCGCACCCTCAGCTCGTCCTCGTCCTCGAGGTCGCTGCTGGGCTGGCTCACGCCCTCCACGTTGCGGTCGTGCTCGCGGAACTCGCCGCTCTCGGTGCCGCCCACCCTTATTCCGGAACCGACCGTGCCGGAGCCCTCGCGTTCCCTCTCCGTCTGCCCTTCGGCGAGCAGAGCGTCGGGGTCGCTCCTGTCCTCGGTGCCCGTCAATCTCGGGAGCCCGTAGTGCTTGCGGACCCGCTCCTCGAGCTCGGGTGTCACCTCTTCCTCGTCACCGAAGGTGGGGCCCCTCTCCACCACGCTCTTCGGCCGCGAAACCACCATGCGCCGCTCGTTCTCGGCGGGGATGACCTCGGTGGGGATGAGCACGGCCCTGCCGCCCGGAAGGCCGGTCTCGACCCCGACGTACTCGGGCCGGTCGTCCTCGTCGAGGAACAGGTGGTCTACCTTGCCGAGCCGCTCGCCGTCCTGATCGTAGACTTCGTAGTTCGCGTATCCCTTTCCGACCATCTCGAAACGGTCGCCGCCGCGTCCCTCGTCGGCCATGCCGCGCACCTCCTCCGCGTCGTCGGTACTTGCATCCGAAACTCCGCCCTGGGCGACGTGGGTCGCTCCGTCGGCCGCCGTATTTACGGACCTACCCGCCGACCGGTCCGCGCCCCCGAAGGCCGGGCCGTCGGCCGCACTTCTGGTTGCCCTGCCCGCTCCTTCCGCTGCGTGGCCGGCGGCGTCCCGCGCACTTTGCGCCGCCAGTTGCTCTCCGGCGGTTCCGCCTCTTGCCGGCCCGGAGGGGTCATTCACGTCGTTGACGGTGATCCGTTCCCGCGCTCCGGAACCCTCGATCCGGGAGGGGTCCACGCCCGCCTCCTCTGCCTTCCGTCTCGCGGCGTCGGTGGCGGCGGGTTCCTGCCCGCCGCCACCTTGCTGCTGGTCGCCACCTTGACTTGCCTCCAGATCGTCCCGCCGCGTGGCCTGTCCTGCGGTGTCCCGATCCTGTTGAGCGGCCCCGCCCGTGGCTCCGCCTGCGGCGTCTCGTGCCTGGTCGGCCGCCTGCCCCGCGGTGTCCTGCGATCCTTCCTGGCCCTTTCCAGCGTCCTGCCGGTCCCCACCTGCAAGACCGCCCACGAGTTCTTGCGCCTGCTCGGTCACCTCTTCCGTGGTGTCCTGCACCTGCTCGGTGGCCCGCCCCGCAGCGTCCTGCGCCCCCCGCACGGCTTGGCCGGCGGCTTGCCCCACGGCGTCCCCGGCTCCTTCTTCGGCTTCCCTACCCTGTTCCTCGGTCCCCCGGTCCTCACCTTGCCGCTGGTCCCCGCCGGTGGCCCGCTCTTCTTGTGCTCCTTCAGTCGTGCTCGTCACGTCCTTGACGGTGACGCGTCCATCGGAGCCTGAGCCTTTTATCTTGGAGAGATCTATGCCCAGTTCCTCCGCCCTGCGCTCGGCGGCCTCCGACACCTCGGGCTTTTCACCGGCTCCGTCTTCCGTCGTCTCGGCGGGTTTCTTCACGTCGTCGACGGTGATGCGTCCGTTAGAGCCCGTGCCTTCGGTTTGGGAGAGGTCCGCGCCCAACTCCTCCGCCTTCCGCCTGGCCGCCGGCGTGGCGTTCGGCCCTTGTCCCTCGGCCTGCTCTCCGTCCTGCCGGGTAGTCTGGGCCTCGGTATCCTGCCCGCCGGGTGCCTCCTGCCCGGCCGTCTGCCCCGCGGGACCTTGATCCCGATCGGTTACCTGCCCGGCAGCGTCCTGAGCCTGCTGGCCTGCCCCGCCCTGCGCGGCTTGGCCTGCCTGTTCGGTGGCCTGCCCGGCGGTGTCTCGCGCCTGCCGGGCGGCCCCTCCGGCGTCATCCTGCTGCGCTTGACCCGCTGCTTGTCCTGTGGTCGCTTGAGCTTGGTCTGTCGCTTGTTCTGCGCTGTCCCGCGCCCCTTGCGCGGCTTGTCCGACCTGCTGGGTGGTCTCCTCGACCTTCTCGGTGCCGGGGGGGATCTGCAGGTCTAGCACGCTACCGTCCGGGCCGATCTGCACCTCGATGAGGACCCCGGAGTCGTCCTTCACGACACGCTTCGTAATTCCCTCTTCGTCGGTTGTCTCCTCGTAGCCCTCGGCCCCCGGCAGGTCGGCGACGCTGCCTACGGGGCTCTCGTCCACCACCTTGCCCTCCTCGTCGAGGGCGGTCTCGACGATGTCCCCTTGGTCGTCCGTGGTACGCTGGATGGTCTGCCCTTCTTCGTCGGTGGTGAGCTCGCCGAGCGCCTGGGTACCGGGGGCGAAATCCTCCGTCGCCTGACCCGTGGACATCCCTTCTTGCGGGTGCTGACCGCTTCCGTAATCGTTGTGCTCCCGGATCCGACCGTCCTTGCCGTGGAGCAGGAACCCGGTCTCGTGCCGGCGGGCGATGTTCCTTCCTTCTCTCGCCGCCTCCGCCTGGGTCTGGTGGACAGAGGTCGCCCGGTCGTTGCCCTTGCGGACCACCGCCCACCCGCCCTCCCTCGCCACCACGTGCACCGGCGGTTTCCTCGCCATGGCTCACTCCCTTTCGTCGCTGCCAGTTTTGGCCTGGAACCGATCTATATTCGGCTCTCTCGATCTATACCCGGCTCTCTAGATGTCTATGCATGGCTTGACGG
>JALZNL010000527.1 GCA_030857715.1 Actinomycetota bacterium
ACGTGCGCCTCAGGATGTAGCCGGGTCGTTCGCGGGCGGGACTCCCTGAGGCACCGCCGGCTCCTCCTGGGGCGCTGCTGGCGCCTGCTCGGCGAAGCCCAACACGGGGCAGGTAATCACGATGTTGGCGGAGCCAAGGGGTACGCCGCCGGGCGACGTCACCGTGCCCTCGGCCGCGAACTGGCGGATCGCGTTGGCGTCAGTTTGAGCGACGTTCTCGCCCGCTGCGACTGCGTCCGCACTCCAGACGCCTACCCGCAGGTCCCAGAGGGGCGAATAGAGCGCGGCAAGCTCGGGATCATCGAGGGTAGGAAAGGAATCCAGGACGTTGTGGGCGTCTCCGCCCTCGCGCAACGCTTCGAGGAGCGCCGCGTTCTCCAGGTTCGCCGTCTCGGCCAGGAGGCCATCCTTGACGACGTGGCCGCCACCTTGGGCCGGGGGACTCGTCGGCCCGAGTTGCCCGTTCGTGAAGGTGAAGATGGCCGAGCGGGCCCCGTCCGGGTGATCGCTGGCATTGGCGAATGGCGTCTGGCCGAGGACCGGAGCGAAGGTGCCGCGCTCCTGGACGGCTTGGAGCGGCGTCGACGCTTCAAAAGTGAGGTAGAAGATGTCCTGGCCATGGGAGAAGGCGCGCACGAAGAGGAGATCGGCTGTCAGCGCATCGGTGTCGATGCCCATCAGGCGGTCGTGCGTATTGGTGTGCTCGATGACGTCGAAGGGGCCGTCGCCGGTGGCGACGATGGGGGCGTTGTAGACGACACTGGAAGTACCTATGCGGACGAAGGGACTGTAGTTCATACCGGCCACCGCGCCGGGTTGGCCGCCCATGGGCGGAAACCCGATGCCGGGACCGGGGACGAGGATCCGCTCGGGGGAGAAGTCGACAGTGCCCGTGAACGCAACCTCACCCCGACCAAGAACGGGATCGGTGGACTCGACTTGCTGCGCGCAGCCAGGGCAGCCGTTGGAGATATTCGCGAGCCTGGGGGCGAAGTTGAGGCCGAGTTCCTCGGCCAGGGCCGCGTCGGAGACATCGGTGATGACGTACCAGACAGACACGCCTTCGAACGTGCCGCGGTAGAGAGGCAGGGTAGCGAAACTCTTTGTGAGGTTGATGTCCAGGGTGCTGGTGATCGTCAGCTGGTCCGCCGGCAGGAACTCGTCGCCTTCTTGGGCGATGGTCGGTACGCCTGTGCCGAGCGTGATCACGAGGGCCAGCCAGGCAGAAAGACGCGGAAGCCAGAGGCGCGGGGAGGGAGTGGTCACAGGAATCTCCTTTTGCACGTGTCCAGGCTATGCCACCCCGGCTCGGAGCATGGCCGAGCCGGGGCAAACGTCGTCGGGGGCGTCGCCGCGAGGCGGGACGACGCGCCTTATCGGCCGAACGCAACCCATCGGCGTGGCGCTTCGGGGATGGTGGCCACCGGCGGCGTCGCTTCCGGCTCGGGCGTGCCATCGCCGTCGTTCGACCCCGCGGCGGGGGCGACGAGCGCTTCATTCACGGCAACCGTATCCCCCGTGCCATCGACCGGCGTGACCCGCCAGACCGCGCCGGTTTCCGGCGGGAACTCGTAGGGCACCTGCCCCTCGGCGGTCCGGGCTGAATTGACGTTGGCGATGCCGTAATCGACGATGTACATTGCCCCGTCGGGGCCGAACTTGACGTCGATCGGTCGCTCGATGCCCATCAACCTGGCACCCTGTCGGGAGGCTGGACCGGCCTCAATGTTGCGGACGAACGGGGTGACTTCCCCGGTGTCCGGATCGACGCGAACCACTTGGTAGCCCTCGGGCTGGTCGCGCAGCGGGTTCGTGTTCGGCGCGAGGTCGCCCCACTCCGCCACAAAGACCTGCCCCTCCAGCTCACCCCATGATTCGGGCGCCACCGCGAGCTTGGAGGGCGAGGAGTTGAATGCGTGCAGGCCCAAGATGAGCGACTGGTCCGCCACCACGAGACCACTGGCGTCGTGGTCGATCACGGGGCCGAGCGGCTGGCCGAGCGGCTCCCCGTTTAGAAGGACCGGCGCCTGCAGCGAATCGGGACTGTCGAATATGGGATTGCCGACCGGCTCCAGCCCGGCGGAATAGTCCGGCCAGCCGTACCAGGCGTCTTCCTGGACACGGTAGGTAGCGTCGTACTCGTCGTTGACGGGGCGGGTGCCCCGGACGTCGTAGCCGTTGACACCGGCGTACATGGTGCCGTCCGCGTCCCAGGCTATACCGATCACGTTACGCATGCCCCAGGCGTAGACATCGAGCGTTGCCTCGGGGTCCTCGCTCGCGGGGTCGAAGGCGATGACCGCGCCGCCACACTTTACGGTGCCGGGAATCACCTGCCCCGGGGTGGTCTCGGTGCCGAACGGGACGTAGGCCCCGGTCAAGGCGAAATCGCTGGGGTCTTCGGTCCGGAAGTCGGGCGTCTGGAAGTTAAGGCCCTGCAGCGTGATGTCTTGGCATGGCGTCGTATGCAGCTCGGGACTGCGCTCGACGAAGGCGGCGATGTCGAGGCCGACCACCGCCGAATTGGCGGCGGGACCCGTGCCGATGTAGAGCAAGCCGTCTGGACCAGGCTGGATGTCGCTGAGCGGATGCTCGGATTGACTGTCGACAAAGCCGCTGAAGAGTTGGGTCACCTCACCCTCCGGAGAGACGCGGGAGACCGCTCCGGAGCGGTCGTCAGCGTCACGGTGCGTGATATAGAAC
>JALZNL010000528.1 GCA_030857715.1 Actinomycetota bacterium
CAGCGGACGTACGTCCGTGGCGTAGGCGTCGAGCAGGAGGCGGTGGGCGCCGAGCACGTCGCCCGAGTGTCTGGCCTCGGCGAGCGCCGCGCGGTCCACCAGGAGAGCTTTCGCGTAGGCCTCCTGGAGGTTCATGACAGAGAGGATCATCGCTTCTATCTTGGGCTCGATGTTGTGCGTCTGGTCGATCATGTAGTCTATGCGTGTGTCGGATCGCTCTTCGGCCTCGACGAGTTCGACATAGATCAAGAACAGCTCAAACGGGTTGACGCTCCCTACGATGAGGTCGTCGTCGCCATACTTCCTGTTGTTGAAGTGGAATCCCCCGAGACGCCCCTCGTCGAGCAGGAGCGCCACGATGTACTCGATGTTGACCTCTTTGGCGTGATGGCCGAAGTCGACCAGGACCTGCGCCGTCTCACCCAGTCTCTGGCTCACAGTGAGGGCGGCGCCCCAGTCGGCGAGGTCGGTGTGGTAGAAGGCCGGCTCGTAGGGCTTGTACTCGATGAACATCCTCATCCCGGAGGGCATGGCGGCGTAGACCTCGCCGAGGCATTCGATCATCCTGTTGCGACGTTCGGTGAAGGAGTCCTGACCAGGGTAGTTCGTGCCGTCGGCGAACCACAGGGAGAGGACGTCGGAGCCAACCTCTACGGCCACCTCGACGCATTCGAGGAGGTGGTCGGTGGCCTGGCGCCGGACGGCCGGGTCGGGGTGGCAGACGCTGCCTAGCTTGTAGTCCGGTTCCTGAAACAGGTTGGGGTTGACCGCCCCGATGCGCAGGCCCAAGGATTCCGCGTGTTCTTTTAGGCCGCTGTAGTCGTCCACCCTGTCCCACGGGATGTGGATGGCGACCGTCGGGCACACGCCGGTTAGCCCGTGGACCCGGGCGGCGTCGGCCAGCTTCTCGAACGGGTCGCGGGGCACGCCCCTCTGCGGGAAGACCGCGAAGCGCGTGCCGGTGTCACCGTAACCCCACGACGGGGTCTCCATCCTCTGCGAGCGCAGGCGCCCCTCTACTCGGTCGATGTCGACCCCCCGGGCAGCAAGGGACTCCGAAAGGCACCCGTAGGCCCGCCCTTCCGTGCTCTCCAAAGCTCTCTCCTCCCACTCGAGCGCCGGCGCCTCCCTCACGAGAGGCGCCGGAACCGGTGCTGCCCTAGAAGTTGTACTGGTCGATGTTCTCCTGGGTGAAGACCAGCGGCGGTCCGAGAAGAACCTCGTCCTTGGCGACCATCTTGACCTTACCGAGGCGGCCGGCCTCGAAGGTTCCCGACTTGGGCAGGTCACCTTCGAGCTGTGCATTGGCGGCGTGCACCGCCAGGTAGCCGAGGTCGATCGGGTTCCAGAGGACGAACTTCTCTACGGCCCCGGACTCGAGATAGGGCTTCATGTCGTTCGGGGTCGAGAGGCCGGTGACGGCCACCTCGCCCTCGAGCCCCTCCTGCTCGACGGCCTCGGCCGCACCGGGCAGGGCCACAGAAGTTATCCCGAAGACGCCAGCCGTATCGGGGTTCGCCCGGAGGTAGTTCTTGGTTACGTCTATCCCGAGCTGCAGGTCCTCCTCGCCAGGCTCGACAGAGGCTATGGACATCTCAGGGTACTTTTCCTTCATGCGCTCGCGCATCGCCTCGAGCCAGGCGACCTGGTTCGGGGCGGTGAGCGATCCGGTCACGACCAGGAACTTGCCCTTGCCGTCGGTCTGCTCGGCCATGACGTCTACGAGCTCGTAGCCTATGGCTTCGAAGGTCGCCTGGTTGACGAAGACCTCGCGGGCGTCCTTGGCCACGTCGGCGTCCCAGGCCGAGGTCTTGATCCCGGCGTCTCCGGCCTTCTTCATGGAGGGGGCGAGGGCGTCGGGGTCGTTGGCGGCGACCGAAATGGCGCCACACTGCTGCTGGATCCACTGTTCTATCATCTGAGATTGGAGCGCGGCCTTGGCCTCCGTTGGCCCGTCGTAGACGAACTCGACGTCGAGTTCCTTGGCCGCCTCCTCGGCCCCCTTCTCCGAGGCATTGAAGTAAGGGATGCCGACCAGCTTGGGCATCATGCATATCTTCTTCGGCCCACCGCCGCCGCCACCTTGGGATGGCTGCTGGCCCACGCCGCAGGACGCGGCGACCAGAACCAACGCCATCAGCAGGGCTACACGGACGATCTTGAATTCCCACGCGGGTTTAGACACGTTCTCTCCTCCTTTTCGGTGCGCATTGCATTTCTTCACTGGCAGTTTGCTTCCTTGGATGCGGGTCACTCCTCCCTTCTCCGGAAAAACTCGTTAAGGAACACAGCTACGAGGAGCAAGACGCCCAGCACGAAGACTATCCAGGTGCTTGGCACCCCGGCCAGTGTCAGACCGTTGCGTAAGGTCGCGATGATTAGGACGCCGAGCACGGTGCCGCCTATGGTCCCCGATCCACCGTAGATGCTAGCCCCGCCGAGAACGACGGCGGAGATCACGTCGAGTTCCAGCCCCAGGCCGGAGTCGCCGCGCGCCGTGTAGACCCTTGAGGTGTAGATGACCGCGGCCATGCCAACCAGTAGCCCGATACCCGAGTAAAGGACCAACTTGACCTTGCGAACGGGCACGCCAGAGAAACGGGCCGCCTCCTCATTGCTCCCGATGGCGTAGACGTAGCGACCGAAACTGGTGCGCGCCAGGATCAGCCACACCACCGCTACGGCCACGATAAAGATAAACAG
>JALZNL010000529.1 GCA_030857715.1 Actinomycetota bacterium
CGCGCTTTATGCGGCTACGTAATGCGCCCTCCGATATGCCAAGCCGACCGGCGGCCTGGGCGATGGTTAGGCGATGGTTCGCCTGTGGTACGTCGTATGGTTCGCCTGTGCGCCCTTCTCCCATGCTGTCATATTAGACCCCTGATCGGCCTCGCGCTGGCCGTGCGCTAGAAGGCGAGGATCTGGTTCGGGAAGGCGATGTGCTTCTTCTTCGGCGTGGCCTGCTCCCACGCCCAACACCCCAAGCACACGGCGAACAGGATATCGTCGTGCTGGCCCGCCCGCAGCGGCTCGAAGGCGGCGTGGCCGGTGGCGAGGTTCTGCTTCAAGCGGTAGTTCTTAAGTTCGTTCTCCCACTACTACTCCGTCGAAGCTCCTCCCCGAGCGAGCGCCGCGACGACACTTTGAGGATTAGAAGAATGCCACGTATGCGGATTCGCCGCCAGCTCCAACACGAAAACTCAGAGAAGATTTTCGGCCATTGGTACTGTACGCATAACCAACGGATTTATTGAGTCGGTGCAGGCTTGCTACCCCGAAAGACTGAACGCCGGAAGAAGGCCACGTAGGGCTTGCGCCCCGTCGAGGATCCTCCGTTTATCCTCCGGCGTTCAGCTTCGGGAGCAGCGCCCGGCCTCGACCGTCTAGCCGACCGGGGGCCGGTTACCGGCGGCGCATCCGCAGCCTGGCTGCCAGAAGACCACCGGCAAGCAGCAACCCGGCCCCGGCAAGCGACACCAGGAACGGGCTAGAGATAGTCTCGAACTTCATGCCGCCAGTCTCCGGCATCTGCTCGGCCGCCGCACCCGAGGAGGCCGACGTGTCCAGGCCCATGCTGTTCGCCATGGTGTGGAACAGTTCGGTCTGGTCGGTGAGGCCGAGGGCGCCCTCGGAGCCTGGCCCCTGGGCGGCCAAGCGGATCTGGGTTCCGGTATGGGTGTGGGAGTCCTCGGAGTCCTCGCCTTCTATGATCTCGCCATTCTCGTCCCGGAAGGTGTTGCTGGCGTAGGAGACCGTCATTTTGGTTCCGTCGACCGTGTTGAGGGTCGCCGCTTCGCCCGGCAGTTCGTACTCGTAGTCGTCGCTATGATAGCCGGAGGTACCGAGGGTCGGGACGATCTGGCTGGTGTGCCCGTGGTCGCCGGTGACCACGACCAGGGTGTCGGGGTTGGCGGCGGCGTACTCCAGCCCCGCCGCGACGGCGTTGTCGAGGTTCACCGTCTCGCCGATCTGCTCGCAGGGGTTGGAAATGTGGTCCTCTTTGTCTATGGAGGCGCTCTCTACCTGCAGGAAGAAGCCTTGCTCGTTACCATCGAGCAACTCTATGGCCTTGTTCGTCATGGACGCGAGGTCGGGCTGCTCGGGTGGGAGTTGATCCTCCTTGCAGGTCTGGGCCTCGAAGTCGTGGTTGGCCTCGGCAGGCTCGCCGGAGTAGAGAAGGTCCATGTTCTCTTCGGCGAAGAGTCCCAAAACCTTCGTTCCCGGTTGCGCGGCCTGCATGGCGTCGGCGTCGTAGACGACGTCGTAGCCCTGGCGCTCGGCGGACTCGACGACCGTGCTTCCCTCGTCGGGACCAGCGTCTATCTTCTGCTCGAAGCTGGAACGCGCGCCGCCAAGCAGCACGTCGACGCCGTGGTCCACCGACTGCTCGGCGATAGAGCCCGGCCCACCCTCGGACTTCTTGTCCTGGGGACATTTCTCATCCATGTCCTCTGGACCCTTGCAGTCGCGAGAGGTCACGTGGGAGTTGAGGACGGCGGGCGTCGCGTCGGTAAGCTCGGCGGTGGATACGTTGCCGGTGAGCTTACCGGCTCCCTGGGCGAGCTCCAGGATGGTCGTGAGGTTCTCATCCGTCTTGGCGGTGGTCGAGACCCGGTTGTTGCTGGTTTTGGAGCCCGTGGCCCATGCCGTGCCGGTCGCTGCTGAGTCGGGCACGTAGTCCGGGGTCTCGGGGTCTTCTTCCTGTACGGAGTAGGTTGTGTAGGCGCCGGTCATCGGCAGCGTGTCCATAGCGAACTCGCCGGCCGCGCCGAGGTGGTAGTTGCGGGCGATGGTGATCTCGGAATCTCCCATCCCGTCCCCGATGAACAGGATGACGTTACGCGCCTGCTCGGGCTTCCCCTGCGCCGAGACGGCGGTGGAACCGACGACCGTCACCAGGACGGTGACGGCCAGAACTACGGCCGCGCAGACTCCTCCCAAAGATGTCAGGGTCCGAGCCGCCCCGAGCGATTCGAGGAACCGCTGGACCACCCCGGAGGATAATGATTTCTTTTCCTGAGTGTGGCGCCCTTGCTCATCCCGACTTATCCTCCGACTCTTCGCCACGCGCGATCCTTTCTCTCTACGCTCCCAAAGCACTACAGCATTATAGAGATTGTACAGTCAGCAAAGGTTTCCCGCCCGTAAAACGTGGGTTAAGGGCTTGTAAAACGGGAAACGCCAGCATTGGTATGATCCTTATCCGGCTCCAAAAGACGCGTCGCTATCCAGAGCCAAACAGCCCCGTGCGACGGACAACCGTCGAAGTGGAGCAACTCTAGCCCGAGTCTTTCAGGCGCGGCGGAAGGGATCGTGTTCCTGGTCCCCAAGGGTATTCCCGATGGACACCGCGTCGCGCAGCATCTCCAGTTCCACTTCGGGTTGCTCCAGCCACCCTCTCATCCTGAGCTCTACCTGGTCGCGCACCGTCCGGAAC
>JALZNL010000530.1 GCA_030857715.1 Actinomycetota bacterium
CCTGATCTCGCGCGTCGCGCTGATGCCGTCCATCTTCGGCATGGAGATGTCCATCAGGACCACGTCCGGTTCTTCCTTGCGGCACAGCGCGACGGCCTCCTCGCCGTCGTAGGCCACGCCCACCACCTCCACCCCGGGCAACATGTCGACGAGGCCAGAGAGGCCCTTGGTGAAAAGCCGCTGGTCGTCCACGACCGCCACGCGGACGATCTCTCCTTCGTCGTCGCTCAAGAACCTCGCCCCCCTCTTTCGTTAAAGCTCACCATTGGCCTCTACTGTATTCGCTCCTGGCCGAACGTGCCGTCGGGAAAGCGGGTGGGGATCGCAACAGCTCCAATCCTCTACAGGATCTCCCACGCGAACGGCGTCTTCATCGGAAATTTCGATTACCGCCGCTGGGTAATCTCGTCCAGGTCATTCGTCCCGGTCCCTGCGACGAACCGTCGCCCACGAGCTTCACACCGAGCAGCACCCATGCGCGTGATGGATTGGGACAATATGTCTCCCGGATTGTGACGCCTGCCTCGTGACGGCGGGACACCTTACCCCGCAGACTGGCTTTCACACGAAGAACCAGAGGGAAGGAGCCGCCGATGAGTGCACAGAACATCACCAGTTGGATCGGTATCGGCCTGGTAGGCCTGCCCCTCTACGGGGCGCTGACCTTCTGGTCGAGCACGTCTCAGGAGCGCGGCGACGCATCATCGGTCTGACAGGCCCGGGATCTGGCCGTTGCGGAAGGCGTCGACGAAGAGGCGGTGGTCGTCGCGGGCGATCTCGGAGTAGCGGGTGCCGAAGTCAACCATCTCCTTGACGAACTCGTCTACTTTGCCGCCTATCGCCTCGACGATCTCATCCTCGGTCTGGAAGCCGACGATGGTCGGGTCGGAGTCCTTATCCGCGACGCAGTGGACCTTGGCGGTCGCCCGTCCGAGGTAGTCGAGCACGGGCGACATCTGCTCTGGCTCGGTGAGGTCGGACCAGTCTAAGTCCTCGACGTAGGGCGAGAGCTCGGAGACGACGAAGCCCGTGCCGTCTATCTCGGTGTAGCCGAGCCAGGGGTCGGCGTGGGCCTGCAGCGCCCGCTGGGAGACCGCTGTGCGGTGCCCGTGGTGCTTGAAGTAGCCTTTGATGCGCCCGTCGTGCACGATCCTGCTGGGTGCGGCGACGTTGCCCTGCTTCATCGAGAGCACCACGTCGTTCTCTAAGGCCTGGGTCGGGCCCTCTACCAGGATGTTGTAGGCGGGGAGCCCGGCCGAGCCGATGCCGAAGCCCTTGCGGCCTACGATGTCCTTTACCTCGTAGGTCAGGCTCCGGAAGCGCTTGGCGTCGGGGATCGTCTCCAGGTACGCCTCGTAGGCGGCCTGGACTTCGGCCCGTTCGGCGTCGTCGAGGTCGCGGATTCCGGTGCCGCGCCGGAACTTTCGCTCGAAGTTCTCGTCGATCAGGGTCGTTTTTTCGAGCAGGTCCACGCGGGTGTTGAGCCGGGTCTCGAGCAGGATCTCCCTGACCTCGCCGCCCGTGGTCTCCAGCCGCAGCGAGTACTCGTGGTCCCGATCGGAATCGACGAAGTAGCGCACCTGATGTATGTAGGCCCGGACGTAGGTCTCGATGAGCTGCGCGATGTCGGCGTCGGAGATGGCCTTCATCCACGCCAACAGGGCCACGCTGGCGACCATGCGCTTGATGTCCCAGGTGAAGTGGCCGAGGTAGGCCTCGTCGAAGTCGTTGACGTCGAAGACGAACACCCCGTCGCCGTCCATGTAGGTGCCGAAGTTCTCCGCGTGCAAATCGCCCTGGATCCAGACTCGGCTCGTGCGCTCGTCCGCCCAGCGATCCTCCTCCCGCTCCATGTCCGCATAGAAGAGACACGCGCTGCCGCGATAGAAGGCGAAAGGCCCCGCGGCCATCTTCCGGAACTTCTGCCGGAACGCGTCGGGGTCGGCGACCATGAGGTCGGAGAACGCGTCCACCAGCACGTCCACGATCTCTTCTTGACGCCCATCGGAGGACTCGCGCTGCCGCCCCGGGTCCATAGTTCCGGCCATGTGGCCCCCTTCATCGTAGGTGAATGTTGGCGTTCCAAGGTCCCCGAGTATGATGCCACCGGGCCGGGATCGGCGCATCCGGGGCAGATCTATCACCGGGGTGCGTCTCCCGCCCCTCGTTCTCCGCGCCCGCCCGATGCCTCCCTCAGCGGCAGGTCGAGAGCATCTGCTTGAGGGTGGACCTCTCGGCACGGGTCACGGAGAGCGCCCAGTGGTGCTTTATATTGATCCACTTTTTGGCGTAAACGCAGTGGTAGGCGGTCCGTGGAGGCTTCCAGGCCTCGGGGCCCTTGTCGCCCTTGGAGGCGTTGGCGTTGTCCTCCACCGAGAGCAGGCCGGGCGGGATGTTGGCGAAGCGCTCTTTCCTGGCCGTCGTCCAGGAGGCGGCCCCGCTCCTCCACGCGTTGGCGAGCGGCACGACGTGGTCGACGTCTATGTCTGAGGGTTGGTAGTAGGTGCTGCCGGTGTAGGGGTCGAACCAGCGTCCGCTCTCGACGTAGCAGCCGTCACGGACCACCTCGTCTCTACCGTCCCGGATGAGGGCGGCGTCTCGGGCGTCGCAGGAGCCGGGGTCGGGGGTGTCGGCGGGCAGCGTCCACCCGTAGGCCTGGGCGTTGCTCCAGTGCGGGAATTTTTCGCGGCTGTAGCC
>JALZNL010000531.1 GCA_030857715.1 Actinomycetota bacterium
GAGATGCTCTAGCCCGAGATCCTCCTCGTAGCCGAGAGCCAGGTTCATGTTCTGTACCGCCGCCCCTGAGGCGCCCTTGAGCAAGTTGTCGACGGCCGAGAACAGCAGCAACTTCCCCGCCCGACTATCCACAGCCGCCGAGAGCCTGCACCTGTTGGTGTTCGCCACGTGCGCGACGTGCGGATACTCCTCCCGCGCCTCGACGAACACCCAGCCTTCGTAGTCCTCCGCGTACCAGCCAAGGACCTCCTCCGCCTCGGGTACCCCTTCCACGTCGACCACGATGGTCTCGAGCTCCCCACGCGTTATGGGGATGAGGTGCGGAATGAACGTCACCTCGGGCACCTCCCCTACCCGCCGCAGAATCGTCTCGATCTCCGGCGTATGCCGGTGCCGCGGAGCCCCATAGGCGCCCGCGCTCTCGTTCACGCTGACGAAGTGTGTCTTCACGCTCGGCTTAGCACCAGCCCCACTTACCCCCGAGAGCGCGTTTATCGTCACCGAGCGTATCCCTTCCATCCGCCTCACGACCGGCGCCAGCGCCAGAATAGCAGCCGTCGGATAGCACCCAGGGTTGGCAACGAGCCTCCCCGCCGGAGCCCCGAAGACCTCGGGCAATCCGTAGTGCGCCTCAGCGAGAAGCTCCGGCGCGGGATGCTCGCCGTACCACTCCCCATACAACTCCTCATGGGGCAACCGGAAATCCGCCGAGAGGTCTATTACGAGGTGGGTTCCGGACCGCAGTAACTCCCTGACCGTCTCGGCGCTCTCGCCGTGCCCGTAGGCCACAAAGGCCACGTCGAGGTCTTCGATCTCCTCGGGCGACACGTACGTTCCATCGACGGCGAGCTGCGGGTGGACCTCCCCGATCCCAAGCCCCGCATACCCGCGCGACGCAACGCTCAACGCCCCGACCTCGGGATGCCCGGCGAGCAGCCGCACCAGCTCCACCCCGGTGTATCCACTCCCACCGTAAACGCCCACTCTGAGTCCCATACCGTCCATTGTAGAACCTCCGGATATTTATTCAAGTTTCTGCATAAACTGGTTGACGCCTACACGCGCTGGTGCGACAATACGTCCCTGTAATGAATAAAGATTCAACAATCGGAATAAAGTCTCTCTCCGGTGGCGCTGCGGCTGCGGCTGGGTTTATGGCGGCTGGGGTTGCGTGTGGGGTACGCGATGCTGGGAGGCGGGATCTCGGGCTCCTCTTCTCCGAGCTTCCTTGCGAGACGGCGGCCGTGTTCACCCGCAACGCCGTCAAGGGCGCGCCGCTCGGCGTGACGAGAGAGGCAGTCGAGACCGGCGGGGTGCGGGCGGTAGTGGCGAACAGCGGCAACGCCAACGCGGCGACCGGCGAGCGGGGCATCGAGGACGCCCGTGTCATGCAGGATCTCGCGGCCGAGGCGCTCGAGATCGAAGCCTCAGAGGTCGCGGTAGCTTCGACCGGCGTCATCGGTGTCCACCTGCCGATGGGCAGGATCTCATCCGGTATATGGGCTGCGTCGGGCAAGCTGGGTGAGGGCGGCGCTGGCTTCGCCGAGTCCATACTTACCACCGATACTCGTGTAAAAGAGGCGGTCGTACGGATCGAGATCGGGGGCAGGACCGTCACGGTCGGGGGGACGGCCAAAGGGAGCGGTATGATCCACCCGAACATGGGCACCATGCTCGCCTTTCTGACCACAGACGCCGCCGTCGAGAAAAGTTGTCTGACGGAGACCCTGAACCGGGTCACGGACCGCACCTTCAACCGCGTTACCGTGGACGGAGATACCTCTCCGAGCGACATCGCCCTCCTTATGGCGAACGGAGCAGCGGGTAACGAGCCGCTTACGCCCGACTCGCCGGACTATCCGATCTTCGCGGAGGCCGTCGAGGGCGTGGCGCGGACGTTGGCCAAGGAGATCGCACGCGACGGTGAGGGGGCTACCAGGCTCGTCGAGGTAGCCGTCGAGGGCGCGGCGAGCGAGGAGTCCGCGGCAGCGCTCGCGAAGAGCGTCGTAGGGAGCAGCCTGGTCAAGGCCGCGGTCTTCGGCGAGGACGCCAACTGGGGAAGGGTGCTCACAGCGATGGGTTACTCTGGGGTTGCTTTCGATCCAGACGGAGTAGAGCTCTGGTTCGGTCCCATCAAGGTCTTTTCCGGCGGAGAGCCTGTGCCGCACGAGGAGGCCGAGGCCAACGCGGCGCTCGCCGCCGGCGAGGTGAAGATCACGGCCCGCCTCGGTGAGGGCAACGCTTCGGCCACAGCCTGGGGCTGCGATCTGAGCTACGAGTACGTCAGGATCAACGGGAGCTACAGGACGTGAAGCCCGTGGTGATCAAGATCGGCGGTGCCGCCCTTGCCGGGGGGGCGCTGGAAGGCCTGCCTGACCTCCTGTCGGCCGGCCACAGGGTCGCCATCGTCCACGGCGGCGGCCTCCAGCTCACCAGGATGCTGGACGCACTCCACATCCCCACGCGGTTTCACGCGGGGCTCAGGGTGACGGACGAGGAGACTATCGAGGTGGCCGAGAACGTGTTCGCGGGGGGCGTAAACAAGGGACTTGTTCGCGGGCTTGACGCGCTCGGGGTACAGGCCGCGGGCATCTCGGGGACAGACGGGCCCACGCTACTGGTGGAGCCGGTCCCGGATCTTGGCCGGGTTGGCAAGGTCGTGCGGGTCGTGCCTCACCTCATCGAGACCCTCTGGGC
>JALZNL010000073.1 GCA_030857715.1 Actinomycetota bacterium
GCGGCCCGCAAGGCCCGCAGCGAGCTTTCGAGGGCCGTCAGCGTCCCGTCCAGCTCCGCCGTTGCCTCGCGGGCCTCCTCCGAGGAGAGGGCCTGCGCGGTGGCGCTCGTCTCCTCCAGCCGGCGGGCTAGCTCCGCGAGCCGCCCCTCCACCGAGCGGAGGTCCCCGATCCCTTGCCCGATGCTCGCCTGCACGATGTTCTGGTTCAGTTCCAGGACCAGGGCGAACGAGCGGGCCGGCACCCTCGTCCCGAAGACGGGGTTGATCGTGTTGTAGACGACCCGCAAGGGTGCCTGCTCGCCGTTGGCGACGGCCCCCAGGGGGTCCGGGGGGACGGCGATGACGGCGTCCACCTCGCCCCGTTGCAGCCGCCGTCTGGCGGACTCCAGGTCGTCCGTCGTCCCCACGATGTTCGCGCGCTGGGTGAAGTCTCCGCGGAAGCGCTCGAAGAGCTCCGCGCCCTCGCTCCCGGGCTCGACCACGACGAGGGCGCTCGGCCGCAGGATGCTGCGCACGTCGAGGCTGAGGCCGAAGGCCACCATGATCACGACCGGCCCTACTAGCAGCAAGAGGAGCAGTTGAGGCTGGCGCACGAGCCCCCAAAATTCCTTCGTCGCCACGGCCCCTATCCGCCTCAGCTGCGCCCCCTCTTCGCCACGACGACCACCGTTTACATCGTACCGCAACCGAATGGCCGTCGCGGGATGCTTACCGGTTCTTTACGGGAACCTTATCGTCCCTAACGGTAGCCACCGAATCGGCGCGTACCATCGCAACAGAGACGCTAGGAGCGCCCGCTATGTGGTGGTGGCGCGGAAAGGAGTGGTATGCGATCAGGTATCTCGCAACGGCAATCATTCGGTGGAACGGGTCTGAGCAGGAGGGGTTTCTTGAAGGTCGGCGGCTCGGCCCTCGCGGGGGCGGTGCTGCTCGGGGCGACGGGTTGCGGGGGCGGCGGCCAGAGCGGGTCGGGGGTTACCGAGTTCACCTTCTCCTTCGGGCCCGACAACTCCGGCAGCCTGGAAGAGATCGTGCGCCGGTTCAACGAGAAGTTCGAGGGCCGCTACAGGGCGAAGTACCGCGTGATGGCCGCCGACACCGGCCAGTACTTCAACCAGGTCAAGACCGAGTTCCAGGCCGGAGGCGGGGAGATAGACCTCATCGGCGGCGACGTCGTCTGGCCGGCGCAGTTCGCGGCCAACGGCTGGATCGAGGACCTCTCCGACCGCTTCACCGAAGAGGAGAGGCAGGCCTTCCTGCCCGCGCCGGTGGAATCGTGCACCTACGAGGGCGCGGTCTACGGCGTGCCGTGGTTCACCGACGCCGGGATGCTCTACTACCGCGAGGACCTACTCGAGAAGAGCGGCTTCTCCGAACCGCCGAAGACCTGGGAGGAATTGCAGGAGCAGGCGACCAGGGTCACCGAAGAATCCGACGCCGAGGACGGCTTCGTGTTCCAGGCGGCGGAGTACGAGGGCGGCACGGTCAACGGCCTGGAGTACATCTGGACCGCCGGCGGCGACGTGCTGGCTGGGGAAAACCTCGAAGACGTGGTCATAGACGGCCCCCGGGCGGTCGAGGGCCTCTCAATAGAACGGGGCATGGTCGAGAGCGGGGTGGCGCCTCAGGCCGTCTCCACCTACGCCGAGCAGGAGTGCCAGGCCGCTTTTCTGAACGGGCGCGCGGTCTTCTGTCGCAACTGGCCCTACATGTACGCGCTGGCCTCGGACGAAAACCAGTCGGGGATAGAGCCCGGGCAGGTCGGGGTGGCGCCTCTGCCGGTAGCCACGGGCCAGGACGAGAGCTTCAGCGGCCTCGGCGGCTGGAACTTCTACCTCAACGCCACGTCTTCCGAGGAGGAGAAGGACGCGGCTTACGAATTCGTGAAGTTCGCAACCGCCCCCGAGCAGCAGAGGTTCCGGGCGCTCAACGGCTCGTTCCTGCCGACGCTGCAAGACCTGTACGACGACCGGGAGATCGTTGAGAAGGTACCGGTCATAGCCCTGGGCGAGCAGGCGATAAAGAACGCCCGCCCGCGGCCCCTCTCGCCATACTACTCGGATATGTCGCTCGTCATGGCCGAGCAGTTCAACGGGTGCGTCAAGGGCGCCAAGTCCCCGGAGGAGGCTGCCCGCACGCTCGACCAGGAGCTGCAAGAGATAGTGGACAGCGTCTAGGGCGACTCGCGCACAGCTTGCGGAGGACGCGAGTTGTCGGTGTTCTGGAGCGCTTCGCGCCGGGGGCGCGCCGCACGATCTAGAAGCGGGACGAAACCCGGGGGCGCGGAAGGCCGGGATGACAGCCAGGCGAAGAAAGGGGAAGGCTCACGTGAAAGACAGGGTTTTGGGCTTCGCGTTGCGGGCTGCGGGAGCAGGCTCCGCCGGCGTCGCCTTCAAGGAGTTCGCGCGCTGGCTGTCACCGTGGGGCTGGAGTCGGCGGGACCTCTCGCCGGTCCTGCGCGACATGCGCGAGGAGGGGCTGGCCGACCTGACCGAGGACACGTCGGGCGAGATCCTCGAGGTGCGCCTCACCGACCGGGGCGAACGCGAAATGGCCTCCCCGTCCGCCGACCGGTAAGCGCAGATCTGGCCGGCGGCCGACAGAACGTTCCTCCTCGGCGTGTGCGTGCCGCGACGTCCGTGGCAACGGCGCTGCCTCGAACCGGTCGGCGATCCGAGAGCGATGATCTGCCCTTGTTGTCGGGCACCCTGAACCTTCCTTAGTCTTCTCTTCTGTCGGGAAGTTCAAGAGGCTCACTCACCACTAATTGGGTGTTTCCGACGTTGCGCTCCTCGTCCGCGGCGCGACGATCATCGCCCCGGCCATTTACCCGGGGTCCTGTTCCAGGCGTTCGAACCACAGCCTCTGGACCAGGATGCCGGCCACGACCGTGACCGGCACGGCGAGTAGCGCCCCGAGGACTCCGAACGCCGCGCCAGCCACCGTGACGGAGGCTATGACGACGACCGGGTGGAGGGAGACGGCCTTTTGCATCACGAGCGGGGTGAGGAGGTTGCTCTCTACCTGCTGGATCGCCAGGTAGGCTAGTAGGACCCACAACACGTCCCACGGGTTGCCGGCGAACGCGAGGATCAGGGGCGGTATCGCCCCCGCGAAGGAGCCGACGATCGGAACGAAGGCGACGAGCCCGGAGAAGAGGCCGAGAAAGAGGGCGCCCGGCACCCCGATCAAGTACAGCGCGACCGCCGCGAGCACCCCTACCACGACCATCGAGAACAGGCGCCCCTGCAGCCAACCGAGCAGGCTCGTGCGGGACTCCGAGAGTATCTCCCGGGTCTCTGCCCTCTTCTGCGGCGGGAACAGCCTTACCACCCAGTCCACCACGGGCCCCGGCATCGCCGTCAGGTACAGGGGGACGAAGAGCAGCACGAGCAGGGCCGTAAAGAGGGATGCCAGGCCGCCGAAGAGGCCGAGAAGACCGCCGAGGACCCTGCGCGCGGCGCTTGCCAGGGTCTGCGGCGAGATCCCCCCGCTGCTCCCCCCGCCGACCTTCACGCCCAGCCTGTTCGCCAGCTCCCTCAAGCGTTCGGCGAGCTGCTGGAGCGCGTCCGGCAACGAGGACGCAAGTAGCGCGACCTCTTGGACGAGGATCGGCAACAGCAGGTAGCCGACGACCCCCAGAACGGCAACAACGGCCAGAACTATGGCCGCCACGGCGGCGGGCCTGGGTACCTTATTGCGGTGGAGCGCCTCGACCGGCGCCGAGAGGGCCACCGTCAGGAGAAGGGCCGTCGCGAGCAGGAGCGCGACCGTGGCCACCGCCGCCACGAAGCGCCAGGCCGCCAGCAGCGCGAAGGCGACCAGTACGGCCTGCAGGAGTCCGCGGTCGGTCAGGCTCCCTCTCGTCATTCGGCCTCCGACGTATGGCCACGAAGGCGCTCTGGTCTGGTCGTCAGCATGATTAGTGACCCTAACACCCGACGAACCGGCGGGCACCGCCGCCCGTTAAGGCATCGTCAAGGGCCCGTTAAGATCTTGCGAAGTCGCCAGCGGTGGCGTGCGCTGCGTCTACCGGGCACGGCGGAGGTTCACTGTCAGCGTGGAGACGCTCAATTAGTATTTGGCGATGACCCACACCGCGTGGATTATGCCCGGAACGAAGCCGAGGATCGTCAGTACGATGTTGATCCAGAAGTGCTTGCCGATCCCCACCTGCAAAAACACCCCCAGGGGCGGGAGGAGTATCGCGAGAATGATGCGCAGCAGATCCATCCGAACCTTCCTGTTCCTATATCCGACCGGTCTGCCTCTCTGCTACGCTGCTACCTTTCGATAGTTGCGGTAAGCGTCTACGAACTTCTTGACCGAACCTAATCGGGAAGGCGTGGATCCCTTAAAGGTCGGTTAAGCGTCGGTAAAGGTTCCTTTGCAAGACGTGCCGGTAGTCCCGGATGCCGACCCGTCAGCGGTCCCTCACGTTCGTCGACGCCCCGCCGACCGCCACCCGTACCCGCTCTCCACCGCGGAGAACCTCCGCGGCTTCGACCAGGTTCTTCAGATCTCCTTTCACGAGCGAGGCTTGCCCCGTCTCTGCAAGGTAGCCCCCAAGCTCTACGGCCTTGAGGATAAGGTTCACCGCGTCCTCGGGGTCGGAAACCTGTTCGGGGGCGAGGCGGGCGACGGAGTAGGCGCGGGCCCAGAGGGAGCGGCGACGCTCCGGGAGTCCGTTCGCCCGGATGGCCCTTCCAAGCACCTCCAGCAGCCGCTCCAGGACGGCGACCTGGCCGCTGGTGAAGGAGGCCCGCCGGATCTGGTCGAAGGCCAACCCCACCACGTCGTCGAAGCCGTAGTACCCGATCTTCACCAGGACGCTTGCCCCGTTCGCCTCCTCCTCCCGCACCCGCGGGGGCATCGCCTTCTCTCCGAGGGCGATAAAGATGGCCTCTATCCGGTCCATCGCCTGCATGGCGGTCGTGGGGTCGTTGACGCTGGGCGAGAGGCCCCTGAGGGCGATGTCCGAGAGCTGCCGGAGGCCGAAGGCGAAGTCCTGCTGAAAAGAACGCTCCCTATCCAAGACTAAGGCGCCGCGCATCCTATCCTCGTCCCGCCGGTTCGCCTGCCGGGCGGGCCAGACCCGGACCACCGGGAGCCCGGCGGCGACGAACCTGCCGGGGCCGAACGGGATCTCGACGACGGTCGTCTTCCCGCCCTGGGCCCCGCCGGTCGCAGCCTCCACGAGCCCCGCGACGCCCACGTACTGCACGTAGCCGCTCTCCCTCGCCAGCACCGTGAGAGGCTCGCCGGCGAGCAGGCCGGCGAGCTCGGAACGGGCGCCGGGCTCGTCCGGGTCCTTCGCGGGCGCGTCGACCAGGTCGTCGAGCCGGGCGACTATCTTCAGCGTGTCCGCGTGGATGTTTCCGACGATCTTCGAGGACTGGATGATGTTCACGATATGGCCTATAAAGTAGATCAGGAGCGCCACGCAGACGAGCGTCAGGACCACCGCCGTGGTCGTCGAGATCACGGGGTTGAACGGCGCGCCCTCGCTCTCGGGCGCGCGGATTATCCTCAAGACCAGCAGCGAGTACAGGAAGGTCGCGATGTAGGTCCCCAGTACCGCCTGCACCCCGCGGTCGGAGGTGAAGCTCCGCATGATGCGTGGCGTGTAGCTGGAGGAAGCAAGCTGAAGGACGACCACGGTGAGCGAGAAGACGGTCGCCACGACCGTTATGAGGCTCCCCGCGATGGTCGCGACCACCGCGCGGGCGGCGGTCGCCCCGCCCGAAAACACCACCGGAAGCGTAGCCAGGTACGTCTGCGTGAGCTGGTCCAGGTACTGGGTGAGGAAAAACAGGGGCACTGCGCCCGCGGTTAGCAGGGCCGGCACAAACCAAAAGCTGGCGTTCAACCTCCCCCACAAGGAACCCAACTTCCCGCCGGACGAACCTCCCCGGACGCTGCTCCGCCGCATGATCGTCACGGTCCGACGCGCCTCCCGAGAGCAGGATATTGTCCGGTATCTATGGTCACTCTTTCGCCTGCGGCCCCACGTCATCCGCCCTTATCGCGACGTGGTTCACGCGAGAGAGCGTGCCCCTCGGACCTGCCCCGCCAAAGAAGGCGGGCGGGGGGTATGCTCCAGTGCCGCCCCTCGGGCTCGCCTCCGCACCCGACCCATGTTGGGTTGGGGATCACGCACCCGCCCGTTCTGCCTCCCATTCGCGCCCACCGCTCCTCTCCGATACCAAGATCGCCTGTCGACACCGCAACTATACGGAAGAACCGCGCCCGGCGTACCGACCCAACAGCGCCCTGGTGTTGACCCGAGTCGGCAGACAAAACAGACTTTTGGATGTGAAGCCGATGAAGGGAACCCCCACGATGTCGGGAGCAACAACGATTTACCCGCCGGAACGTGAACGCGGTTCCCGCTCCAGATCTCGCCGGTAGTAACTTCGCCGTCAGTGGACGGCTTCCACCGCGTCGAGGCCCACAGGAGGATCCACGGACGGGAGGCTCTGGTCGAGGCGATAGAGAAGGACTACATGGGCGAGGGCGAGCTCTTCGAGGACGCCGTGCGCCTAAACTCCGCCCACGGCTCGAGGCTCGCCCCCTACGATCAGGTCCGGTGCGCCGCGATCGCGCAGTGGCTCTCGGTCGATCCTGGCCGGTTGGCCGCCGCGCTGTCGGTGAGGCCCTCCTACGTAGGGGACCTCACCGCCCGCCGGACCGGCACCGAGCTGACCACCCGGACGGCGCGATCCCGCTCAAGCGGACCATCGATCACATGAAAGGCAGGGACCTGACGCCGATGCAGATCGAGGCGAACGCCAAGCTCGGTGGCCAGGATCAGACCTTCTACGTGGGCCAGCTCAACCTCCTGGCCGAGAATGGCCTCTTCGACCTGGAGAACGAGCGCGTGAGGGAAGGCCTCAGGCGCCTGGAGGTCAACCTGAGGCGGCTGGACTTCTCGGAATCCGAAGGGTGAGCTGGCCGCGCACGGCAAGGCGTGGCTTGGACAGGCCTGGCTCGGCAAGGCAGGGACTAATTAGGCGCTACGATGGATAGAGTCGATTACCGCGTTCCTCCAGTTAGACACAGTAATCGACTTTATTTTGTGCAGAGCGAGCAAGTTTCGGATGCGCCAGTAAACAACTTTCTTTTACCCCAAGATTTTGATAGCAACGTAGATAAAGCATTTTGAGCTCGTCAGAGTAAAAGACTTTATTGTTCGTGGACAGGGGCCTCTGCGGGTCCGCGCGGCCTTCTGCTCTACGGGCCGCCGTCTCCGCCGGTGCCCGCTCCCAGCCCTACCGCCTCCTCGAAGGTCATGGCCCGTCCGTGCTCGCGCAACTGCTCGAACGCCGCGTCGCCCAGGGCGGCGCGGGCCTCTGCCGAGGTCCGTTCCTTCAGGGTGGGATCTGGGGCGTAGAAGTTGTAGACGGGTGCGCCCACCTCCCGGAGGGACTCCTCGGACGCGCCGATCAAGACCGCCGAGCGCTCCGCCTCTCCGCGCAGCGCGGCGACCGCCGAGAGCGCATCCAGAAAGTGCGCGAGGTTCGCCCTGTCTTTGGTGTGCCTGGAGAGCCTCACGACTTCCTCGAGGAGGCCGGCCGCGAGCCCGAGGTCGCCCCGGGCGATCGCCAACTGGGCCAGGTTGTAGAGGGCCACGTAGGTGCAGAGCGTGTCCCCCCGGGTCCTGGCGGAGCTCAGGCCCTCCCCGATCTCCCGCTCGGCCCGCGCGGGGTCGCCGCGCATGAGCGAGGTCGTCCCGAGCCAGACGCGCACCAGGGAGACCAGGGGGTCTCCGCAGTCCTCGACGAGCGGCAGGGCCTCCCCGAATCGCGTGGCGGCTGATTCGTAATCCCCACCGGCCATCTCGGCGAGCCCCAGGCCCGCCTTCGAGTAGCCCTCGGCGAGCGCGTCGCCTTCCCGGAGGGAGACGGACAGGCCCTCGCGCCAGCGCTTCTCGGCCAGATCTCCGTCGTTGCCAGCGTAGGACATCGCCGCGGCGACGGGCAAGACCCTGGCGCGCCAGGCGGGGGGAGCGCCCGCGCGAGGGCTGCCTCGGACCACCGGCGTCCCTCCCGGTGGTGCCCGCGGGCCCACCAAAACAGCCACAGCGCCCAGCACAGGCGCCCGGCAATCTCGGCCCCGTTCGCGTCGAGCGCCCAGGCTATGGCGGCGCGCAGGTTGCCGTTCTCGCGCTCCAGGTTCTCCAGCCATGCTCCCTGCCGGGGTCCCCAGAGCTCCGTGGCCGCCCGCTCGGCCAGGGCGAGGTAGTGGGCGGCGTGCCGCCGGCGCGCCTCCCCGTCTTCTCCGCCCTCCTCCAGCTTCTCGCGGGCGTACTGCCTGACCGGCTCGAGCATCCCGTAACGGGTCCCGCCACCGTTCGGGTAGACTGTCACCAGCGACTGCTCCACCAGGGCCCCGAGGTGGTCTATCACCCCCTCGGCATCGACGCCCCCCGCGGCGCCCGGCTCCGCCCCCACCGCCTCGGCCGCCGGGAGCGAGAAGCCCCCGACGAACACGGAGAGGCGCCCGAGTAGCCGTCTCTCCGGCTCGGAGAGCAGCCCGTGGCTCCAATCCAGCGTTGCCCTCATCGTCCGCTGCCTCTCG
>JALZNL010000074.1 GCA_030857715.1 Actinomycetota bacterium
CTGCGCGGAAGGGGCGAGGATAGACAGCACGATGCTGGCGACGAAGATGGCCACAGAGAGACCGGCGAGCGACCACGCGAGCCGAGCAGCGGCGCGGGGGCTCATCCCGCCGACTCGTTGATCCCGCTCCCTTACATCCGTTGTCACCGCACCACTCTACCGGAGGATCGTCTCCCGAGCGTGACGACATCCGTTACGAAGTGGGGTGATGAAGGAACTTCGGAGAACAACCACAAGCCGAAGTTCCGAGAAGCGTTCCTCTAAGCCGTTGGGTGCAACCAGAGATTAGGAAGGCCGGCAGCCCCAGAACTATAGCGGAGCGCCTTGCGCCGCCACTGTATAGGCTTGGCAGTATACTCATCGTTTCATGGCAACGAGGGTTAGAGTGAGCGTGTTTGCGGGTGGTGTACAGAACTCCCAGGAGATCACGCACGAGAAAACCCTCGTCGGCTGCGCCCGCGAGGCCGGGGCCTTCGTCTCGACCATGTCCGACCTCGGAGACCGAATGGGACCGCTCTTGCTGCAACTCCCGCCTTCGTTCACGGTCGAGGGCATGGGGGTCCTGGAAGACTTCCTGGACTGCCTTCCGGGCGGCGCGCGGTACGCCGTCGAGGTGCGGCATCGGAGTTGGCTCGGCTCGGACCTCGCGGCGATGCTGCGGGAGCGCGGGATCGCCCTCACGCTCATAGACTACCCGCGGATGCCGAGGACGGAGGAGGCCACGGCGGATTTCTCCTACGTGCGCTGGCTTGGGAACCGGCGGGAGTTTTCGTCGGGTCATACACACCTGAAGAAAGAGCGCGACGACGACCTGCGGTGGTGGGCGGATCTGGTCGGGCGTTTTCTGGAAGAGGGAAAGACCGTCTTCGCCTATGCCAACAATCACTACCAGAACCACTCCCCCTCGACGCTGGAGCGGTTCCTGGAGATCCGGCGCGGCCACGCGTGAGCGTCCCGGTCGTCTTCAGCACGGGCTCGCTCCATCCCTTCGGCCTGGAGAGGGTCTTCGGGTGGGCCGCGGAGGCCGGCTTCGACGGGATTGAGGTGATGATGGACGATCGCTGGGACACCCACCAGCCCGCCTACCTGATCGACCTCGTCCAGAGGTACGAACTCCCCATCCTGGCTCTGCACCCGCCGATCTACCAGGGCGCCTGGCGTCTCGGGCCGGAAGAGACGCTCGTCCGCAGCGCGCGGCTGGCGCGCAGGATCTCCTGCCCCCTCGTTGTCGCCCATCCTCCTCCCCCTGGCCCACCGCTGCGCCGCTGGACGGCGGGGCCGCTCGCGGCGGCCAGGGGGGAGGGCGTCACGGTGGCCGTCGAGAACATGCCCGCGAACCGCCCGGGCTTCTTCGGGGTGCGGCGCGGAAGCTGCCACCTGCCAGAGCACCTCGCCGACGTCGGAGACGTGACGCTGGACACCAGCCACGTGGGGGCGAGCGGGATCGACCTGCTCGCGGCGCGGGAGACTTTAGCCGGAAGGCTCCGGCACGTTCACCTCTCGGACTCGAACCTCGTCGCCGGCAAGGACGAGCATCGGCTTCCGGGCAAAGGACTCCTGCCGCTCAAGTCCTTCCTGGCGGCGCTGGCCGCGGACGGCTACCAGGGCGCCGTCTGCCTGGAGCTCAAGCCCTGGCCGCTCGGCACGCCGGACCCGGAGGTGATCTTGAAGAGGATGCGCGCGGCGCTCGAATACACCAGGGACGGACTCCGGAGGACGGCGACCGAGGCCTCCTGATAAGCTCTTCCGCAGTCGAATTTGGAGGAAGGTTTCTTTGAGAGACGAACGTTTGGGGAAGCTGGCGCGGGTGCTCGTGGACTACTCGATCGAGGCCCGTGAGGGGGAGCAGGTGGTCGTCTTCGGGGAGGTCGGGGCCGAGCCCCTGGTCAAGGCCATCTACGCCCGGCTCTTGCGGGTGGGCGCCGTGCCAATTTTGCAACTCCAGCTCCCGGGGATGCAGGAGCTCTTTTTCGAGCACGCGCAAGGCGTCCACTACCAGAGCATTCCCTCCATCCGGCGCTTCGTCTCCGAGGAGGCTGACGCGGAGATCGGGATAAAGGCCCCGTCGAACACGCGGGCGCTGGCGAACGTGGACCCGGCGAAGCAGCAGGCTCTCGCGGAGCTGAACAGGCCGCTCTCGGAGATCATGCTGGCGAAGAACCGCTGGGTGCTGACGCTCTTCCCGACGGCGGCTTTAGCCCAGGAGGCGAGCATGGGCCTCGCAGAGTACGAGGACTTCGCCTACTCCGCGATGGGCCTCGACGAAGACGACCCGGTGCGCTACTGGCAGGAGAAGTCCCGCGAGCAGGCACGCCTCAAGGAGCGCCTGGAGGAGGCGCGGGAGCTCCGCATCGTCGGACCGGGCACCGACGTGACCCTCTCGGTGGAGGGACGCACGTTCGTCAACTCCGCGGGGAGGCGGAATATGCCGTGTGGGGAGGTCTTTACCGGGCCCATCGAGGATTCCGCAAGCGGACACGTGTACTTCGGGGTGCCGGCGGCCATCGGCGGCCGGGAGGTGGCGGGGGTCACCCTTCGGTTCGAGGACGGGAAGGTGGTCGGGTCGGAGGCGGAGAAGGGCGGGGAGTACCTCGAGAGCCTGCTCGATACGGACGCAGGGGCGAGGTACCTCGGCGAGATCGGCATCGGCACCAACTACAACATTGGCCGGGCCAGCGGCAACGTCCTCTTCGACGAGAAGCTGGGCGGCACCGTTCACCTCGCCATCGGGCGCTCGTACAAGGAGACCGGCGGCCGGAACGATTCAAGCGTCCACACCGACCTCGTCTGCGACCTGCGCGCGGGCGGAGAGCTGTACGCGGACGGGGAGTTGATCCAGAAGAACGGACGTTTCCTCGACTTCGACCTGGGGGGCTGAACCGTGGAGGGACAGACGATGCTGCGGGTGGACAACGTGAAGGACGAGGCGGCGCTGGAGGCCGTCCGCGACGCCCTCGACAGGCTCGGCATAGCCTACGAGTTCGTCCGCGCCGACCCAGACGAAGACCGTTTCCCACAGACGGCCTACTTCTACGTCCCCGACGCATCTACAGACAGCGTCGAGACCGCGATGCGCGAGCTCAGCGAGGAGTATGGTATTGACGCCGAGACACTTTGAAAAACGGTAAGACCCGGAGACTCGACGGGCGGCGTTTCGACCGGCAGATACTGGCCCTGGCGCTGCCCGCGCTCGGGGCGCTCGCCGCGGAGCCGACCTACATCCTCGTGGACACCGCCATCGTGGGACACCTGGGCACGCCGCAGCTCGCCGCGCTCGCCATCGCGGCGACGCTACTTAGTACCGGCGTCACGCTGTTCAACTTCCTGGCCTACGGGACGACGGCGCGCGTGGCGCGGCTGCACGGGGCGGGGGAGGTTGCAGCGGCAGGCAGGATCGGCTCGCAGGCGTTGTGGCTCTCGGTGGCGCTGGGGGTGGGTCTATTGCTCCTGATCCTGCTGCTCGCCGACCCGGCGGTGGCGGCGATGGGCGGGAGGGGCGAGACGGCCGAGATGTCGGTCTCGTACCTGCGCATCTCGGCGCTCGGGGTGCCTTTCGCCATGATCTCGCTCGCCGGACAGGGCTTCCTGCGAGGCGTAGGGAACCTGAGGACGCCGCTGATCATCCTGGTCGCGGCGAACGCGGCCAACGCCGTGCTGGAGGTCCTGTTCGTCTACGGGTTCGGATGGGGGCTCGCGGGGTCGGCGTGGGGGACGGTGATCGCGCAGGCGGGCATGGGGCTCGCGTTCGTCTACTGGCTGCTCAGTTCCCCGGCCGACTCGCGCCGCCCGAGCTGGACGACCATGCGGCCCCTGCTTCGCGTCGGCGGGGACATTGCGGTTAGGACCGGGGCGCTCCTGCTCTCATTCATGCTGGCGGGCGCGGTCGTGGCGAGGATGGGGGAGGCGTCGCTGGCGGCCCACCAGGTCGCGTTCGGCCTCTTCCTATTTCTCGCGCTCGTGCTCGACGCCGTTGCGATAGCAGGCCAGATCCTGGTCGGCCGTCTCCTCGGGGCCGGGGACGCCGAGGGCGCCCACACTGCCGCCCGGCGCATGATCTTCTGGTCCGTCGTCGTGGGCTGCGCCTTCTGCGTAGCACTTCTCGCGGGGACCGGGACGATCCCCCGCGCCTTCACCGGGGACCCGGAGGTGGTGGAGAGGGCCGGGGACCTCTGGCCTCTGTTTGCGCTCATGCAGCCGGTGGGCGCGGCCGTCTTCGCCCTGGACGGCATCCTGATCGGGGCCAGCGACACCCGCTTCTTGAAGTGGTCGATGGTCGCGGCCTTCCTGGTCTTCGCCCCCTTGGCCCTCTCCGCGCTGGCCTTCGGGCTCGGAGTAATCGGCGTCTGGGCCGCCCTCAACGTCCTGATGCTCGTCCGCCTCATCACCTGCGGCGCGCGCTTCCGCGGACGGCGGTGGGCCGTCGTCGGCGCCTCGGCGTAAGAGCGTGGCGCCGGGCACAAATCCCGCCATAGATCCCCGGCGCGTGCGACCGGGTCGGCGGTGGCGACGGACGTTTTCGTTCCCGTCGTGCCGGTGCTCCCGTCCGAACCTCGACCCCTTCCGCCCACGAAAAAGCGGCCCCCGAAGGGGCCGCTTCGCCTCGAACGCTTCGCTGCCTTAGGTGTTGCTGCGACGCCTGTTGCGGCGCCTGCGCCGACGGCGCCTCTTGCCCCCACCGGAGTTGCTGCTCTTGCTGCCGTCCCGAGCGCTGGTCTGGGCCGGGGCCATCTGCGTGAACTTCGCCATCTTCTTCGCCTCCTGGGTCGTGGTACTACATCAACCTTACGAACCCTATGATGCCGCCCGGACGTTGGGCTGCCATTAGAGCCGGGTTAGGGTCCTCTCATTCGCGAAAATTGGGGAGACCTCCGAGGAGAAGGCGGCCCCGAGCACCCGGCATGGACCCCGCCAGCAGCGGAGCAACGCCCGGGCGGGACCGGCGGCACGCACACGCCGGGGGTCGATGGCGGGTTTTGAGAAAGGTTACTCCGGAGCAGCGTGCGGGGGCGCTATAATCCGCAGAGACGAGGCTAGTCTAGGAGAGGCTGAATGGCTGAGAAGACCGAAATCACCTGGGACCCCGAGGCCGACCGGCGCATAAAGCGAAGCCCCTTCTTGATGCGCCGCTTCATCCGCAAGCGCATAGAAGACCGGGTCGTCGGCCGCGGGCGCACCCACGTAACCGAGGCCGACGTGGACGAGAGCGCCGGCATGTACCGTCAATACAGGTTCAAGTAGGTTTTGAGGTTCTAGGCTTTGAGGCTTTAGGTTATTCGCCCTGCCGATCTTGCGGGGCTCCACGGAACGAGGGACTCAAGGATGGCGGTTGCGAGAAACTGCCAGCCTCACGTGGCGACATTGGAGCAGACGAATCTACCTTGCTACCTCAAAACCTCAACAAATATCCGGGCCGGCGAGCCGCCCTTTTGGCAGGCGTTCACCGACCCGGTCCGTGGGCCTGTGAGGGCCCGCAGAAGGTTGTCGACTTAATGATCCATCGGACCCTTTCCTCCTAGTCGAGGTGCAACAACCAACGTCATAGTAGCATCTCTTGCGAGACTCGCGCCAGCCGCCGCGGTACATCTTTTGACACATTATCTGTTGTTGTAGGCCTCGAACTCGGGTCCTCGGGAGACGGCGTAGATCTTCTCGAGTGCCCTGTCCCCGCCGGCTTCCGGGACGAGGAAGTTCGGCTGGGCGTAGTCCAGGAGGACGAAGGGCACGGGTTGGACCTGGACGATCCGGTCTCCGTAGAGGGTTATCTCGGCGAAGATGCCGGTCGAGGTCTCCTCTGACCAGGACTGGTCCAGGAGAAAGTTTCCGACGCCGTAGAAGATCGGGGTCCCCCCGTAGATCTCCATGCCCTTGGGCCAGTGGGCGTGGCCGCCCACGACGAGGTCCGCCCCGGCGTCCGCGGCGGCATGCGCGAGTTCTACCTGCCCAGGCTCCGGGGTGGCGAGGTACTCCTTGCCCCAGTGCGGCATCACGACGAGTAGGTCCACCTCGTCCCGCAACCGCTCCACGTCCTCCCTGACGACGTCTTCCAGCAGCGGGGCCGTGCCGGGGGCCGTCTCCGTCGCCCAGGCCCAGCTGTAGCCGGGGATGCCGAGGTAGGAGAGGACCCCGATCTTCGTCCCCCCAACCTCGAAGATCATGGGCCTGCGGGCGTCGGCGAGGTCCATGCCCGCCCCGGCACGGGCGATGCCCGCCCGGTCCAGTTGCCCGAGCGTCTCCGCGAGCCCCGAGGCCCCCGCGTCCAGGACGTGGTTGTTGCCCAGGGTGACGCCGTCTATGCCGGCCTGATCCAGGACGGGCATGAGGCGCGGGTCGCCGGTGAAGTACGTCTCATCGGGATGCCAGACGGCAGCCTCCACGACCGGGTTCTCGAAGTTGGCGAGGGTGAGATCCGCGCCGCTGAGGTAGTCGCGGACCGCGCCCGCGTCTCCCACGCGCGCCGCCGTGAACTGGTGGATGGTGCCCGTCTCCGAATAGGGGCTCGGCTCCGGCGTGCGGCCCGTGATCGCCGCATAGCCGCCGTCGAGCGGGAAGTCCAGGCCCATCCCCTGCTGGATGACCATGTAGTTCTGGCCGCGGTCGAGCACGATGTCGCCCCCGATCACGACGCGGCGGAGCTCTCCGGGATCCGGTCCCGTCCCCTCCTCGAACCGCAAAGGGTAGCTCGAGAGGTCCGCCGCGCCCGGCTCCAGGATGGACCTGCCCTCCACCGCCAGCGCCTTGACCCGCGGGCCGACCCTGTCCCAGGGCAGGAGCCCGAGGGCGCCGGGGGTTCGGCCTACGTGGTCGACGACCGCGTCTGCGGACTCGAAGCTTCGGAAGCCGGGACGGTCGATCAGGTCTTCAGCCATCTCCAGCGATCCACTCGATACTGACAGCTCATTCGCTTCCGAGAGCTCCCGCAGGCTCACGCCCTCGCGCGGGGAGGAGAGGTGGGCGACCGGCACGAGGGAGGTCTGAGGGTCGGGTTGACGGGTAACCGCCGTGGTCTCGTCCGTGGCCCGGGATCTAGTAGCCTCCGCCCGGACCTCGCGGCCTTCGCCTCTCCGGGCCTCGGTGGTTCCCCGGTCCGCGTCCGCGCCCCCGTTCTCGGGCGGCTCGGTAGAGCACGAGCCCAGCAGCGGGAGGAGGGAGAGGAGGCCCGCCACCGTAGCTACCGCGACCCGCACACGAAACGTTCTCTTCAAAGAGCTACCCTCTCAGGCTCGGGCTCGACCGCCCCAATCTACCAGCCGACGCCGGGGGCTGAAAGCAGACGATGCCGCCGTCTACGGTCGCCTCACAGGCGGCCGGCCTCGATGATGCGGCGGAGGAAGCGGGCTGTGCGTGGGTTCTCCGGTGAGGAGAAGATCTTCTCCGGCGGACCTTCCTCCAGGATGCGTCCCTCCTCCAGAAAACAGACGCGGTCTGCGATGTCGCGGGCGAAGCCCATCTCGTGGGTCGCGATGAGCATGGTCATGCCCTCGCGCGCGAGCTCCCTGACGACCGAGAGGACCTCGGCGACGAGCTCCGGGTCCAGCGCGCTCGTAACCTCGTCAAGCAGCATGATTGAAGGCCGCATCGCGAACGCCCGCACGATGGCGACCCGCTGCTGCTGGCCGCCCGAGAGCCGGTCCGGGTACTCGTCCTTTCTGTCCGCCAGCCCGAAGCGGTCCAGGAGCGAGACTGCGTGGTCCTCCGCGGTCCTCCGGTCCATCTTGAGGGCCTCGCGGGGGGCGAGGGTTATGTTGCGCAGCACGGTCATGTGCGGGAAGAGGTTGAAGGACTGGTAGACGATGCCGATGCGCCGACGGACGCGGTCGGCGTTTACGCCCGCGGCCGTGATCTCCTCGCCCTCCACCACGACCCGCCCGGCGTCTATCGGCTCGACCAGGTTCGTGCACCGGAGCAGGGTCGACTTGCCGGAGCCGGAGGCCCCGATCAGGCACACCACCTCGTGCGGCGCGACGCTCAGGTCTATCCCCCCGAGCACCTCGTTGGGCCCGAAAGATTTCCGGATGCCTTCGAGGACGAGGGCCGCGCTGCGATCGTTCACGCGAGCCCCCCGGCCTGGCGGCGGCGTTTGTCGCGGGCTATGAGGCGGTCGGTGAAGCGGGCCAGCGGGATGGTAATGAGGACGAAGAGGAGGGCGGCGACGACGTAGCTCGCGTAGTTGAACTGGGAGGCGCCGTAGATCTGGGCCGCCCGGGCCGCCTCTATGGAGCCGAGCACCGAGACCAGTGCCGTGTCCTTTTGTAATCCTATGAAATCGTTGAGTAGAGGCGGGATCACACGCCGAATGGCCTGCGGCAGCACCACGAACCGCAGGGACTGGAAACGGGTGAGGCCCAGAGACCTGGCGGCGGCGTTCTGGCTCTCGTGGACCGACTCGATGCCGGCCCGGTAGACCTCCGCGACGTACGCGGAGTAGACGAGCACGAGGGCGATGATGCCGTAGGTGACGTCCGACAGGTAGGAGAAGAAGCCGATGCCGAGGCCCGGCACGCCGAACCCGATGATGTAGAGGATCAGGATGAGCGGCACGCCCCTGAAGACGTTCGTGTAGACGACCGCC
>JALZNL010000532.1 GCA_030857715.1 Actinomycetota bacterium
GTGTCGAGCATGTCCCGCTTCTCGTCGGGCGGTATGCTCGGTTCTTGAGCTAGAAGCTCGCGGGCCGCCTCGAAGGCGTGGGCGAGCTTCTCGTCTGGGTTGGGGAACTTCCCGATGTCGATCAGCCCCGCCGTGCTGAGGCTGTAGAGGACGGGGGAGGTGTGAGCGAACGACGGGCTCTGGCTGCCGAAGCTTACGTGTACGTAGCCCTCCCTCCACAGCCGGTCGAAAACGGAGATGGCTTCGCCGCCGCGACTTAGTTCGGAGATCTCGTCGGAAACGTTGACCGCCGGGTTGCCCGCGTGGACGCCGGTCTCGGGGCCGCCCCTCACAACGTACAGCCTCAACTCACTGTCCCCATCGTCGTAAGCCTTTTGGAGCTTGTTCCACAACAGCAGGAGCATGAGCTGGGATTTGGTCCACTCGGGGTAATTCATGCTCCAAACCTCCTCGACCACCACGAACTCTGTGCGCCATCCTGCGCCTCCGTACCGCCCGCCGGTGGCACGGGGGGGGTAGCCCGCGCCGTTGGCTGCCCGCTGAGGGGCTTTGAGCAGCCGCTGAGGGCGACCACAACGCCCGCCATGTGTGTCCTTGCTGCCTTCCACGGGCATCACCCCCGAGCCGTCGAATCCTCCCCCGACGAGCCCGCCAACGCCTACAGTGATTCTGACAGTTGCGGCCTCCTATGATTGTAGTATCGTTCGTGCCGGATGGGGGGCAAGGGCCTGTTTATCGGCATCGAACGACGCTGGGGGACCACGCGCACGGTTTCCGGGGCCGTGTGTCGCAGGTTCGAATCCTGCCGGGCCCGCTCTTCTATGTGCTACTTTCTGCTGCCGGAGGAATATTAGCGTGGCGCCTCCGCGGGGAGGGCGAGACCTTCCCGATCAGGAATCGTCCGTGGTCGTTCCGGGATCCGTGTCGGTGACGGACCGGCGCGACCTGTGCCTTGAGTTCGTGAACCTGAGGGAACTTGCCGGGCACTGGTGAAGAAGGTCTACCGGGGAACTTATGTATCCTGCTCTTCATGAGGATCACCTTACTGCCGCACGCCCTGGAGCGGATGGAGCGGTTTGGCATTACCGAAGACGAGGCCCGCGCGGTGCTGGAGGGGCCGGACTCGGAGGGCGAGGCGAACCTCGGTCGGCTCTGGTCCCAGAAGCGGATAGGGCAGCGACGCATCAGGGTGGTCTACAATCGGGGTGTCGACGAGGCCGTGGTGGTCACGGTCATGCTCCGCAGAAGGGGAGGTGGGCGTTCGTGAGGATCGACCACGACAAGGTTTCCGGGGCACTCTACATGAAGCTCCGGGACGGCGAGTATCACCACACCGAGGACTTTTCCGAGGGCGCTGACGTGTACCTCGACGTGGACGCGGAGGGCAACGTGCTCGGCCTGGAGGCACTCTCCTTTGAGGATCTGGCGCAGGCTATAGAGTTTACGGTTCTCGAAAGTCCCCATGCAGCATCCTGAATGATCCGCCCCACGAGGCCGGGCCCGCTTCTCTCTCACCGAACGTCGGTATTCTCGGAACCTCGTCACGCTGCGACGCTATCGTATAGTCTGCGGTTCCGTGGGACGAAGGAGGAAACACTACGACAAGATAGTGGGTGGGGATTCGGACGCGAACATCCCGTTCGAGCAGACGAGGAGTCTGTTGAAGCACCTGGGTTTCGATGAGCGCACCAAGGGCAGTCACCACGTCTTCACAAGAGAGGGTGTCATGGAGCTAATCGATATACAGGAGATCGAGGGTGGAAAGTGTAAGCCCTACCAAGTCAGGCAGATGCGGGCCGTGCTGAAGAAGTACAATCTGCACAAGGAGCTGTGATGGACCGACCGAAGTACCATATCGACATCTTCTGGTCCGACGAGGACAGCGGCTACGTCGCCAACGTCCCCGACCTCCTGTACTGCTCGGCGTTCGGTGAGACCTACGAGGAGGCGCTGCGCGAGGTCCTGGTGGCGATGGAGCTGCACCTAGACACGCTTGAGGAGCTGGGCCGCCCGATCCCGGAGCCCTCGCCCCATGCCGGGGCCCCGGCGTCGGAACCGGCCGAGAGGTTTGTTGATGCGATCAGGGAGTCTTACCGGCAGTCTTACCTGGCGCTGGCCGACCCCGGGGTGTCTGCTCAGGAACTCAACGCCCAGGTGACGCAGAGCATATTGAACGGCGTCTTAGACAACCTGCGTTCGCAGGCCGAGAGTAACCGGGCGCTCGCGGACGACCTGATCGAGCGACAGCGCGAGCATCAGGAGACCTCCCAGACTCTCGCCCAAGAGGGCGTCGACGCCTATATGGACTTCCTGAACTCCATGTTCTACTACTACAACCGAGAGTTCGAGACTGGGCGCAAGGACAGAAGCACTCGGCGCTAGGTCCTCCACTCTTATGCACCCAACTGCGGAGAGAGTGCCATTCTCGGAACTCCCCATTCCGCATCCTGGATGATCCTACCCACGAGACCGGGGTCGAGCCGCTTTCGGCCGGTCGGATGCATACGAGTCGTCACTAGATGCTGTGGCGGTGGTAAAGATGCGTCTGCGACGTGTTCTGATATGCTCGCGTGCGTTGAAGATTGTAGAAGGACCGAAGGGGGCGACGGCTCTGCGTCGCACGTTCACTAGAAGAGACTTTCTGAAGGCGGCTGGGGCCGGGACGGCCGGGATGGCCCTGCTT
>JALZNL010000075.1 GCA_030857715.1 Actinomycetota bacterium
CACCGGCAACCGGCCTAAAGCCACCGTCGCCATCGCGGACTTCCGCTTCTGTAGGACGAGCTCCGCCCCCGAGACCAGCACCGCCGCCTCCGCCACGCTCGGCGTCCCGACCGCCTCCCGCACGACCGAAGACGGGTTAGGTGCCTCTACCGCTGCCAGCTCCTCGGCCGGATGGAACCGTACCGGTATCCCAAGCCTCTCCGCAGCCTCCAGAAGCCCGGCCTCGTCGCGTTTCGCGTCGATGCTGGCGAGGGCGGCGACACTCCCCTCCGAGAGACCGGCCTCCGCGAGCGAGGCGCGGAGCAGACCCAGGATCTCCTTTGCCGAAGCCTCCCGACTGCAGCCGACGCCGGCCACGAGCGAGGGTGGCCGATAGACGACCGCCGGGCGCGGCACCTCCACGATTCGGTCGGAGACGAACAGGAGCGGCGGTTCGGGCTCGTCCGCGCGGACGACGTTCTCCGGCAGCGGCCCGAGCGGTAGACGGCGGTCCGATACGAGCCGGACGGGCTCACCGGAGACGAGCGCCGCCCCCACGGCGGCCAGGTCCGAGCCCTCCTCTAACCGTAGGCCGAGGTCCTTGCCGAAAGAGTCGAGGGCCGGGAGGCCGAGCCCGTCACTCGCGGTGGTGACGACGGGCGTAGCGCCTAAAGAGACGGCGACCCGCCCGGAGAGCGTGTTGGCTCCTCCGTCGTGGCCGCCGCAGAGTGCGACCGCGAACCTGCCCGCGTCGTCCACGGCCACCACGCCGGGATCGGTGCGCTTGTCCTTGAGGAGTGGGGCGACGAGACGGACGGCGGCGCCGGTGGCGAGGAAGAGGACGACGGCATCGCACTCCTCCCAGGCCCGGTGGAGCGCCTCTGTCGGACGGCCTTCGAAGAGCCGGGCGTCGTCCCAGGAAGTTTCGAGGTGTGCGGCGTTGCGGCGTCCGTTCTCCGTGGCCGCTATCAGGCCGATCACGCCCGGCTCCCGCAGACCACAAACACGGCGCCATCGGGCACGACGCGGTGCATGGACGCTATTCCTTTTACCGAAGACGTCTGCAAGAACGTGGTCTCGACCTCGAGGCCGCAATCTTCCAGTACCTTCCCCGCCGGCACGACCCGTTCTATTCCGATCAGGGTCAGCACGACCGACCGCCGCGCCCTCACGGCGCAGAGCTTGACGATCTCCTCGAAAGATCCGCCCGTCCCCCCCACAAATACGGCGTCAGGCTCGGGTAGGCCTCGGAGCACCTCAGGAGCATCGCCCTCCACCACATCGACGTAGGCCGCGTGGCGTTCGGTGTTGCGGCGGATGCGGGCGCAGCTCTCGGGGTCGCGTTCCACGGCTACGGCGGCGGCGCCGAGGCGGGCGCACTCTATGGCGACCGAGCCGCTGCCGGCGCCGACGTCCCAGACGAGGTCGCCGGGGCCGGGGCCAAGGCGGGAGAGGACGAGGGCGCGGGTGGAGCTCTTCGTGATCATGCCCGAGCGGTGCTCGAACTCGTCTTCGGACAACGCCCATCGGCCTACACTCCCGTAACCCGAAGAGATCCAACCCTTCCCCGACACCCTCTCCTCGTCCAGCACGAGCACCACGTTGGGGTCCTCCCAGTTCCCGCCCACGACGCTCCCCGCGTCCCCGCGAAACACGCGCTCGTCAGGCCCGCCGAGCCTCTCGGCTACGAGGAAGGTCCGACCCAGGCCGTCCAAAGTTCCGGCAAGCTGCGCGGGCCCGAAATCCGGGGAGGTCAGGACGGCGACCTTCGGGTGGGCCCGGCAGACGTTGACGGCGCTGCGGGGCTCGCGTCCGTGGGCGCTGACGGTGACGGCGTCGTCCCAGGAGATGCCGGCGCGGGCGAACGCCAGGGCCACGGACGAAACGGCCGGCAAAATGCGGAGGTTCTCGGTCCCGAACCGTTCCCCGAGCAGGCGCGTGATGCCGAAGAAGCCGGGATCTCCCGAGGCTAGAACAACTACCGGACCCTTCTCCGTTTCTATCCGCGAGAGCGCGGCAGAGAGGTCTCCTTCGAAGGGAATCGCCCGCCCGGGCTCGACGGCGAGTTCCTCCAGGTGACGTCTGCCGCCGGCCACGATGGCGGCGCTTTCGAGCCTTTCGGCGGCTTCCCGGGGCAGCGGTCCACCGTCGAGGCCGATGCCCGAAATTCGGCTCACGCGGCGCTCCAGGTAGTCCCGTCGAGGGCGCCGGGGCTCCAACCGGCCGGGTTCAGCGTGTCGAAGTCCACGAGGATGACGTGGACCTCCAGCTTGTCCTCCGCGTACGTCTCGAGGTTCTTCGCGGCCTCCCCGCAGAGCAGGTGCGGGGCCTCTTTCAGATCAGCGGAGCGCCAGAGCTCGTAGGCGTGGCGGGCGGTGTTGGCGGTCTTGATCTCTTCCACCAGGTCGGAGGACCCGCCGGCCTTCGTGGTGACTTCAGAGAGCAGGGTGTTGTCCACCTTGGAGCGGGTCCAGTGGGTCATCATGACGCCGGCGGCGAGCTTGGAGATCTTGCCTGCCATCCCGATGAAGAAGCACGTCTCGAGGCCGTTCTCGACGGCCCGCTTGATGGCCTGCCCGGTGAAATCCCCCACCTCGATAAAGCACACCTCTTCGAGGTCCGGCAGGAGGCGCATGGCGGCCTTCTCCGTCAGGCCGCCGGTGGAGAGGACGAAGGTGCCTTGTCCCTGGGCGCCCATGACGTTCACGGCCTGCACGACGCTTGCGGCCCACGCGGCGGTCGAGAACGGGCGGACGATGCCGGTCGTGCCGAGGATGGAGATGCCCCCGACGATGCCGAGGCGCCCGTTGGTCGTCTTCTCCGCCATCCCCTCGCCGCCGGGGACGCTCACGACGACGCGGACGCCGCGTTCTTGCGGGTCCAGCGCCTCACGCACGGAGTAGGAGATCATACGCCGCGGCGTCTCGTTTATGGCGGGACCGCCCACTTCCAGTCCGAGACCAGGCTTCGTGACCAGCCCCACGCCCTCGCCCCGGTCGAGGTCGAAGCCGGGTTCGTCCTTCCACGAGACGCGGGCGGTGAGGTGTGCGCCATCGGTGACGTCGGGGTCGTCGCCGGCGTCCTTGACCACGACGGCCTCGGCCCACGAGCCGCCCAGGTCGCACCGCTCGACGGGGAACTCGACCCGCCGTTCCTCGCCTTTCCTGGGGAGCTTTATGTCCACGCGGGTCTGGGGCTCGCCGCTCGCGAGGGCGCGGGCGGCGGCTTTGGCGGCGGCGGCCGAGCAGGCGCCGGTGGTCCAGCCGGTCCTGAGCTTCTCGCTCTTCGCCTTCGCCATGCTCGGGGGCATGGAGGGCTCCGTGATCTTGCGCGGGGGCATCGGGGGACTCAGACCTCCTGGCTCGCCTTACGGAACATGTGCGAGAAGGCCGGGCTGTAGAGGTGGGATCGGGTGCCGCCGGCGCCGAGGCCTGGGCCGACCAGGATCAAGGCCTGCCGCGTGAACCCGGCCTCCCTGATGCGGTCCGCCAACTCCTCCAGGCGGCACTCGATGACCTCCTCGTCCGGCCAGCTCGCCCGGTAGACGACCGCGCACGGCGTCTGTGGGGCGTAGCCGCCTTCCAGGAGGTCCTCTTCAAGCGCGCGCGGCTTCGCGGCCGAGAGGAAGATCGCCATCGTCGTCCCATGCCGCGCGAAGTCCTTTATGTCCTCGTTGTTCGGCATCGGGGTGCGGCTCGCGCGGCGCGTAATTATGACGGACTGGGAGACCTCGGGGACCGTGAGCTCGCGCCCTATCGCCGCGGCGGCTGCGCCCAGAGAGGAGACGCCGGGTACGATCTCCCACGAGAGGCCTATCTCCTCGCAGAGCTCGATCTGCTCCATCACCGCCCCGTAGAGGCTAGGGTCTCCGGAGTGGACCCGCGCCACCTTTAGGTCCCCCCCGACGGCCCGCTCGTAGAGCTCGCGTACGCCCTCCAGCGGAATGGTCGTTGACTCGACTATCTCCGCGTCAGGCGAGGCGTGTTCGAGGACGTCCTCGTGGACGAGGCTCCTGGCCCAGACCACGATGTCCGCCTCCTTTATGAGCCGTGCGCCCCGGATCGTCAACAGGTCGGGCGAGCCCGGCCCCGCCCCTATAAACCAGACCTTACCCAAGCCGTTCCGCCTTTCCGGTAAAGATGACCGTCGACAGGTAAGTCCCCTCGCGCCCGAGCATCCCGGCCGCCGGGACCACTTCTTCGCCCTCGATCCCGAGCCGAGCCCCGTAGACCGCCCCCCCGAGCCTTCTCGCCTCCTCCGCCACCCCGAGCACCTCCGGCATCCGGCTCCCGCCCTTGTAGCAGACGACGGTCTCGAAGGACGCCAACGCCTCCCGCAGCCGCTCCTCCCCCGCCGTGAACGGCAGCAACGCCAGCCGCTCATCTCCCTCCAGCAGCACCGTCCCGCTCCGCGACGCCAGGTCCTGCATCGCCGTGATGCCGGGCACCGTCTCGATCTCCACCCCCGGCAGCGACTCCCGGACCCTCCGCGCCAGGTACGTGAAGGTCGAGTACACGTTGGGATCTCCAATGGTCGCGAACGCGCAGGTCCTCCCCTCCCGCAGATACCCCGAGACCTCCCGCGCCGCGTCGGTCCAGTTCCGCTCCCGCGCCCCAGCGTCGTCGGAGAGCGCGAAGAGCAGGCGCCGGATGCGGCCCTCGTCCAGATACTCCCGCACGGTCGCCTCCGCCCGCCCGACCTCGCCCGTATCCGCAACGGGCACGAAGACCTCGTCGGCCTCGCGCAGCGCCCTGAGCCCCTTGATGGTCAGAAGCTCCGGGTCCCCCGGCCCCACGCCTACCCCTACGAGCCTGCCGCTCATACGCGGATCTCTGTCCGTTTTGCCGTCCGAAGCAGCCGGCGCGGCAACCCCGGGGTCGCGGCCCAGTGGGTGTGCAGGTAGCTGGCGTGGACGGCGCCGGCCATGAAGCCCTCGGCGCCGCGGCCCGCGAGGTCCCAGGCAGGGTTCTCTCCGGCGCCTGGCTCGACGGCCGAGTAGTGGAACTCGTGGCCGCGGACGGAGGCGTTCTCTTCGGCGAGGGGCGAATCGTGCGTCGCCCGCGCCTCCCGGTAACCGAGCGTCAGGCGGTCCGTCATACGGGCCGAGGCGTCGAGCACACCGCACATGGGTTTGCCGTCCAGCTCGCGGGCAAGGTAGAGCAGCCCGCCGCACTCGGCGACGACGGGCCGGCCCCCGCCGGCGAACCGGGCGACGCTCTCCTTCATGGGCTCGTTGGCCGAAAGGGCATCGGAGTACGCTTCGGGGAAACCGCCGCCGAGGTAGAGGGCGTCGGTCCCGTCCGGCAGGTCTCTGTCCGAGGTGGGATCGAAGTGGATCACCTCGGCCCCCGCGCCCTCCATGAGCTCCACGTTCTCCTCGTACAGGAAGCTGAAGGAGGGGCCAGCCGCGACCGAGACCCGCACCCCGGGTGTCCGCTCCTCCTCCGGCGCCTCCGGACTCCAGGGTTCCGCGCGGAGAGATCCGGCGGAAGATGCCAGGCGCATTGCGGCGTCGAGATCGAGAGAACGGGCGACGACGATGCCAAGGGCGTCGATGGACTCCTGCGCCTCTTTGCGGCGTTCGGCGGCGGGGACGAGGCCGAGGTGCCGATCCGGCGTGCTGACGGCGGCGTCGCGGCGGAGGACGCCGAGGACGGGGATGCCGAGCGGGGCGAGGGCATCGCGGAGCATCCTCTCGTGGGTGGCGGAGCCGACACGGTTCAGGACGACGCCGGCGACGTTTAGCTCGGGGTCGAAGGTCGCATAGCCGTGGACCATCGCGGCGGCCGAGCGGGCCATCGCCGATCCGTCCACGACCAGGACGACCGGCGCGTCGAGGAGCTTGGCGACGTGGGCTGTCGAGGCGAGTTCTCCGCCGCCGCTCTTGCCGTCGAAGAGGCCCATGACGCCCTCCACGACGGCGACGTCGGCCCCCCGGACGCCGTGGGCGAAGAGCGGGCCGACCAGCTCTGGGCTGGAGAGGAAGGCGTCGAGGTTGCGTCCCGGCCGTCCGGTGGCGAGGGCGTGGTAGGAGGGGTCTATAAAGTCCGGGCCGACCTTGAAGGGGGCCACGCGGAGGCCCCTGTTCACCAGCGCGGCCATCAGGCCCGAGGCGATGGTGGTCTTGCCCGCCCCGGAGTGGGTGCCCGCGACGACGATGCGCGGGGTCCTTACCACTCGATGCCTTTCTGGCCGCGGTAGCCCTCGTCCATGGGGTGCTTGACCTTTTGTACCTCGCTTACGAGGTCCGCGGCCTCGACGAGCTCCGGCGGGGCGTCGCGGCCCGTGACGATGACGTGCTGGAAACCGGGCCGGTTCTCGAGGACCTCGACGACCTCTTCCGTGTCAACCCAGCCAAACTTCATCGGGTAGGTAAACTCGTCGAGGAGGAGCATGTCGTAGGTCTCGTCGGCGAGGCGGCGCTTTACCTCCTCCCAGCCCTCGCGGGCCAGGTCGGCGGAGTGTTCCAGGTCCTTCACCGTCCAGGTCCAGCCGTCGCCCTGCTTGAACCAGTCGATGTTGCCTAAAGTCTCGGCGGCCTGCTGCTCGCCTACGTTCCACTTGCCGCTCTTGACGAACTGGTAGACGCCCACGCGGTAGCCGCGGGCCCACCCCCTGAGCATGATCCCAAACGACGCCGTGCTCTTGCCCTTCCCGTGCCCCGTGTTCACGACCAGCAGCGGCCGCTCCCTGTTCGACCTGCGCCTGAGCCTCTGCTCCCGCGGCTCCCGCGTCCTCTCCGCCTCGCTCATGCCACCCGCCTCCTCTCGACCAGCTCCACGAGCGACTCGGCCCGTAGATCCTCCAGGCGCAGGCACCGCGCCCCCATCGCCCCCGCAACCTCGGCCGCCATCCCGAGCCGCACGTGCCCCTCCTCGGTGTCCACCACAAAGGAGGAGGCGCCCAGGGACCGCAGCCCCGAGGCCGCCCCGCGCGGGTCCGGCCCTGCCGTCGCCCGCCCGTCCGTGAGGAGGACCAGAAGGGGACGCCGCCCCCCGTCGCGCAGACCCTCCCGTTGTAGCACCTCCGCCGCCTTCGCGAGGCCCGCCGCCAGCGGCGTGCGGCCCCCGGTCGGAAGGTCTTCGAGGCGGGAGGCGGCGAGCTCGACGCTGGAAGTCGGGGGAAGGAGTATCTGCGCGGTCTCTCCCCTGAATGAGACCAGGGAGATCTTGTCCCGGCGCTGGTACGCGTCGGAGAGCAGGGAGAGCACGGCCCCCTTTACGGCGGACATGCGCCTCTTCGCCGCCATGGAGCCGCTCGCGTCCACGAGGAACACGATGTGGTTCCCCTCTCGCCCCTCCCTGACGTTCTCCCGCAGGTCCCGGGCCCGCACCACGAGTCCCGGTCCGATCCGCCCACGCGCACCCTGGTGCGGGGCCGCGGCCCGAACCGTCGCCGCCAGCGCCACGGCCCGGGGCCTGCCGGACGGCTCCCGGTCCCCGACCGGGTGCCCCGTCTCCCCCACCGAGCGGCTCCGGCGCCCGAGGGGGCCGCCGCTCCCCCTGTCTTCCCGCTCCAGCCTCACCGGCCGGAACGGCTCCGACGATGCGTGGCCCCGCTCCCCGGGGCCGGTCCGCGACTCGGAGGGCTCGGGCCCGGGATGCTGGTCTTCGCCGGCCGCTTGCCTTCCGCCTTCCGGTGGCGTACCGCCGCCGTCGGGGTCGTCTTCTGGTGGCTCGGGGCCCGGGAGGGCGGCTTCGATCTCCTCGGGGTCCACGCCCGGTTGCTCGAAGGGGCCGCGCCGGCGGCGGTGCGAGAGGGCCAGCAAGGCGGCCAGCTTCACGTCCTCAAGGTCCACCTCGTCCCGGCCTTCCCGGGCGGCGAGGGTACGGGCGGTCCTGGCGGTCACTATGTCCCCCCGCAGGCCGTCCACGCCCAGCTCGGCGCAGAGGGTGGAGATCGCCAGCAGCGTCCCTTCTCCCAGCCGCACGCCCGGCAGACGCCGCCGCGCACTCTCTACTGAGGCGGCCAGTTCCGCGTCGGCGCCGGACCACTTCGCGGCGAAATCCCCTGGGTCGGCCTCGTGGTGGAGCCGGCGGCGGACCACCTCGACGCGTTCGGCGGGGTCCGGGCTGCCGACGACCTCGACGGTGATGCCGAACCTGTCCAGAAGCTGCGGACGGAGCTCGCCCTCTTCGGGGTTCATCGTGCCGACGAGAACGAAGCGCGACGGGTGGCGCACACCCATCCCCTCCCGCTCGACGTGGTTCACGCCCATCGCCGCCACGTCCAGGAGCAGGTCTACGAGGTGATCCGAGAGCAGGTTCACCTCGTCCACGTAAAGGATGCCCCTGTGGGCCGCCGCCAGCAGCCCCGGCTCGAACGCCTTCTTTCCCTCCGAAAGCGCCTTCTCGATATCCAGCGTCCCCGCCAGCCGGTCCGTGCTCGCCCCTACAGGCAACTCCACGAGCCGCACCGCCCGCTCCTCGACCGGCGCGTCCGGCGGGTGGGGTCTAGCGGGGCATTCGGGGTTCGGGGCCTCCGGGTCGCAGGAGTACGGGCATCCGGCGACAACCCGGATCGGGGGCAACAGCTTCGCCAGCGCCCGCACCGCCGTGCTCTTCGCCGTAC
>JALZNL010000533.1 GCA_030857715.1 Actinomycetota bacterium
ACCTGCCGCTTCAGGGTGCTAACCGAGCCCAGACGACGACGATGGTCAACGCGATAGAGCTCGCCATCCAGGAGCGCGACGGCGAGGTCGCCGGCCTGGATATAGAGTACGAGTCCCTCGACGACGCCACGGCCCAGGCCGGGCAGTGGGACCCGGCCAAGTGCGCAGAGAACGCCCAGGCCGCCGCCCAGGACGAGGCGGTCGTGGGTTGGATCGGCCCGTTCAACTCCGGCTGCGCGGCCACCCAGATCCCGACCCTCAACGAGGCCGGCCTCGCGATGGTCAGCCCGGCGAACACGTACATCGGCCTGACCAAGCCCGGTGGCGAGCCGGACGAGCCGGACAAGTACTATCCGACCGGCGAGCGCAACTACTCCCGCGTGATCGTGGCCGACGACAAGCAGGGTCAGGCGGGTGCCGCTCTGATGGCGGAAGAGGGCGTGGAGTCCGTCTACATCCTCGACGACAGGGAGACCTACGGCAAGGGCCTCGCGGACCAGTTCGAGATGGCCGCCGAGGATGAGGGCATCGAGATCGCCGGGCGCGACGGCATAGACGGCTCCGCGGCCAACTACCGGTCGCTGATGAACAGGATCGCCCAGGAAGACGTGGACGCTATCTACTTCGGCGGCATCATCGAGAACAACGCGGCCCAGATCATCAAGGACAAGGTCGGCGCCGGGATGCCCAACGACGAGGTCCTCTTCGTGGGCCCCGACGGCATCTTCGTGGATGAGCTTCTCGGCCAGGCCGGGGACGCGGCCGAAGGCATCTACGTCACCTTCGGCGGCCTGCCGGAGAGCGAACTCTCCGCCGAAGGCCAGGAGTTCGTCGATACCTACGAGAGCGAGTACGACGACGAGATACAGCCCTACACCGCCTACGCCTACGAGGCGGCCAACGTGATGCTCGACGCGATAGAGCGGGCCGCCGACGAGGCGGGCGGGGTGCCCGAGCGTCAGGCGGTCATCGACGAGGTCTTCGCCACCGAGGACTTCGAGGGCGTGCTCGGGACCTGGAGCTTCGACGAGGAGGGCGACACCAGCCTCACCGAGCTCTCCGTCCAGACCGTCGAAGGCGGCGAGTTTGCGCTCGACCGGATCGTCGACGTAGCGGAGTAGCGGACCTTTAGGTCGGAAGCCACAAGCATCAAGCATGGGGGCCGGCGGTTCGCGCCGGCCCCCGCTTCTGGAAAAGGGGTTCGATGACGACGGGCGGAGCGGCGAAGAGCAGGTCCGAGGCCCTGCTGCAGGGCATTAGAAACTCGAGCTGGGAGACGCGTATAGCCACGGTCGTCACGGCCGTCGTGCTGGTGTTGCTGCTGGTGCAGGCCGTGCAGGAGCCCGGGCAGTTCCTCTCCCAGCTCGTCATCGGGGTGACCAACGGGGCCATCATCGCGCTCATCGCGCTCGGCTACACGCTGGTCTACGGGATCATCGAGCTCATAAACTTCGCCCACGGCGACAACTTCATGATCGGTTCCTTCGTCGGCATCACGGTGCTGTCGGGGACGTTCGTGGGTCTGGAGTTCTTCGCCCCGATCACCGGCGACGGCGGGACCCTGTTGAACATCTTGGGTGTCCTCATCGCGCTCGTGGTGGCGATGGCGGCCTGCGGGCTCATCGGCGTCGGTATCGAGCGGGTGGCGTACAAGCCCTTGAGGAACTCTCCCCGGCTGGCCGTACTCATCACGGCCATAGGCATGTCATTTATCTTGCAGAACATCGGCCTGATCTGGAAGGGGCCAGCCCAGGTTCCGTTCCCCGAGCTTATCTCCGGCGCCAACATCTTGCCGGGGGAGGCGGTGATCTTCCGCTGGAAAGACCTGTTCGTGATCGGGGTGACGGTACCCTTGCTCGTCGCCCTCTCCTACTTTATCTCCAGCACCCGCCAGGGCAAGGCGATGCGGGCCGTCGCCCAGGACAAGGAGGCGGCCTCCATGATGGGCATCAACGTGAACCGCACCATCTCCGTCACGTTCCTGCTCGGCGGCATCCTCGCCGGCGCCTCGGGCGTCATGTTCGGCCTCTTCAACGGCATCACCGTCTTCAACGTTGGGTTCACGCAAGGGCTCTACGCCTTTACGGCGGCGGTTCTCGGGGGCATTGGGAACCTGAGCGGGGCCGTACTCGGAGGCTTTCTTATCGGGATCATAGGCTCCATGGCCGACCAGTACATCGGGGTGCGGTGGACGTCCATCGTGATCTTCGCCGTCCTGATCCTGGTGCTCGTCTTCAGGCCGCGCGGCCTCCTCGGCGACCGCTCGGCGGTGCAGGGCGGGGGCGAGTAACGTGGCCCGCTACAGGAGGTTCCTGCTGCCCGCGGTCTTGATCCTAGCGGCGCTCGTCCTGCCGTTCGTGGACGCGGCGCTTGGCACGGACGCCCTGTTCACCGCCATCACCATCGCCATCTTCGTGATGCTGGCCCTCGGGCTAAACATCGTGGTCGGTTTCGCAGGTCTTCTCGACCTCGGCTTCGTGGCGTTCTACGCCCTCGGGGCGTACGTGATCGGGTGGTTCGCGTCGAGCCACTTCAACGGGGTGAGCTTCTCCTTCGGCTCGACGGCGACCAGTTTGAGCGGCGGGGCCCTGCCCGGGATACACGTCTCGTTCTGGTTGCTGCTCCTCGCGGCGGGGGCCTTCTCCGCGATCTGCGGCATGATCATCGGCTTCCCGACCC
>JALZNL010000534.1 GCA_030857715.1 Actinomycetota bacterium
CCACCCCGAGCGCCGGACCCACCCTTCGCACGGAAGCGACCGGAGGCGGAACCGTCAAGGGCCGGCGGGCGTCCTCGCCGCCATGCCGAACGCCCTTCTACACGCGCGCCCCCGCCACGCCGCAGCCATCCTCTCCCTGGCGGGACTCCTCCTGTTCGCCGGCTGCGCTGCTGGCCAGCCCTCACTCACGGCCACCCCTGCCGCGACCCCCGGATCCTCTACCAGCCCCGGTGCCGACGCCAGCCAGCCGCCCGTCCCCAGCCCCAGCCCGGTCCCCAGCCCGACCGCCGCACCGACTCCCTCGCCAGCGCCCAGCGCAGAGATGGGCGAGGTGTCTCACCCGACCGACCCGGAGTCCATCGTCCTGAGCATGGAGATGTGCTGCGGGTTCATGCCCGTGGAGTGGGCACTCACCGACGTCCCCTCCTTCATCCTGTACGGCGACAACCGGCTGGTCTTTCGTCCCAGCCCGGACCCGGAGCAGCCGTTCGGCCCGGGCGGTAGCCGGCCAGCCTTCGTGATGGCGCGGATGAACGCCGAGCAGGTCGACGCCCTCCTCCGCTTCGCCCTTGACCCCGGCGGACTGCTGGACGCCCGCGAGACCTACGAGAACATGCTGGTCGCGGACGCACCCACGACCACCTTCACCATCGACGCGGGCGGCATCACCAAGACGGTCCGTGCCTACGCCCTGGGCATGGACACCGCCGGTCCGGATGCGCGGATCCTGAGCCGGCTGACGGACCTCTCGGAGCTCCTCGGCTCGTTCGAGAAGCAGGTCGCAGCCGGCCAGGTCGTCAGCTCCGAGCCCTATCGACCCGAGTCGTATCGCGGCTGGCTGACGGAAGCCTTCGGTGAGGGCCCCATCACCGCCTGGCCATGGGACGACCTTGAGCCGGACGACTTCCAGGCGCCGCCGGACTCCTTCGCCCGTCTCGCCGCTCTCAGCCCAGAGCAGGTCGCGCAGATCACGGACGAGCCGAGCGGCGGGATCATGGGCATGATCGTGGAGGTCGAGAGCGGCGAGCGCTTCTCGCTATCGATGCGACCGCTGCTGCCCTACGAGGAGTTGCTGCCGCCCGGCCCCGAGGACTCCGGTAACTAACCCGGCCGCCCAGGAGGCTCGGTCGTCCGGTGCAGCGGAGCCTCTACCCCCTGATCAAGCGACGACCTGCCTCACGGGCCTCAGCCACGGACGCTCCATTCGACATCTTGAACGCAGGTGCTGTCCGACGGCTTTCGGGCCCCGGTCACCCGAGGTGCCTCGTCCCGCAGCTTGTCCAGGCCGCAGATCGTAACGGCCAGAGGCCTCAGATCGTAACGTCCGAAAGCCGCAGCTTGTAACACGCGCGGCTGGAGGTAGCGGGTCAGTTAGGTCCGCGTCACCCTTGACGCCGGATGCCGCCACGTCTCGACGTGCGAGGAGATCGCGTCGCTGCTCCACGAGGCCTGCTACCGTCATGGGGTGACCGGCAGCAGCACCCTCTGACGATCCTTGTTCTCGCGGCACGGGACCCGCGCGGCCATCGCTTTGGCAGCCGTCGCCCTGTTGCTTCTTCTGTGGTACGTCGCGACAGGCGGACAGCTGACCCTACTTCTCTGGGTGATCGTACTCGTGAATCTTCTGGTATTGGCACTCGCGTACTGGTTCCAGGGTCAGCCACGCTAACCAAGGCCTACCGATCAAACGACCGGCGCGGCGAGAGCGCCGCGGCTCGGAAGTGGGTCAGTTTGAATCGGCGCTGTCGCGGCGCACGCGCTTTATGAGCGTGCGGCGCAGCGTCTTGTATCCGGCTCTCTCGTAGAAGGGCAGTGGCCCCTCGCTGAACTCCCAAACATCTGTCCTGATCTCCGTGGCGCCGCGCTCTCCCGCCCACGCTTCCGCTTCGTGGAGGAGCAGCGCGCCGATGCCTGAGCGCCGAGACAGGTCCGTCACAGCAAGGCTCTGTAGGTGGGCGTAGCGACACCCGGGCCTGTACGCGCTAGCCTCATCGTCATGCACGTAGACCTCCGCGAGGCCTACGGGCTCCCCCTCCGCCTCGGCGACGAGTAGCGCCGCCTGTTCGTTGGTCAGAATCTCCTCGATGCTTGCGGAGAACGAAGCGTCATCCGGCGGGTCGTCGGGGAGCAGCAGGCGGTTCGGGACTCCGCGGACGTGGAAGGCGTGAAACTCGTCGTAGAGCCGCCGCAGTGTCGGAATGTCAGCTGCTGTTGCCGGACGGACTTGCGCCCCGATCCGTGCCATCTGGCGATCCTAGCAAGATCGTCCTGCCGGTCAGTTTGACGCGACCGGCGTTCACACCCGACCGAGGGCTGCTGGGAAGTTACGGGAGCGTTGGCGCGACCACTCTCAGTTTCGTCACGTTCGTACCATCCAAGCGTGACCGAGAGAAGAACGCTCAGTCCAGCAGTGCCGCGATCTCCTCGCAGATCCAGACGTGATTCGATACACCCGCCGCCATCCTGGGGTGACGTTCCGGCCGAGCGACTGGTGGGGCCGAGCGAAGTCGTACTGCATGAAGTGAAGCGACACGGCGGCAGTCAGGTTCTCGACCTTCTTGGAGAAGGCGCTGGTGAGCCGGTGTAGCGGCGCATCCCCATCCGCATGCACCTCCCGCGCGACTGGTCAGGCGTAGGAGCCGGCGTAGCGGCTCTCCTCCGCATACGAGACGAAGCG